>NZ_JBTTDJ010000012.1:0-46748 GCF_055796165.1 Bartonella sp. EBT8 | reverse complement strand
CAGGAACACCCTAACAGGAACACCCTAACAGGAACACCCTAACAGGAACATTCTCTTATGAGAATATTTTCAACCCTCAGGCAAAAAAGTCAACTGGTCCCCTTGCTTGACAATTTTCACGGTTGATTCATCGTGAATTTTTCCAAATAAGATATTTTCTGCAAGCGGATCTTGTATTTCTTTTTGGATAATGCGTTTGAGAGGACGCGCACCATAGAGGGGATCATAGCCTTTATTGGCGAGGAATTTTCGCACTTCTGGATCGATCTGCAAGGTTATTTTGCGCTCATCAAGTAACTTTTGCAAATGTTGCATCTGAATATCAACGATTGCTTCCATATCGTGGCGTTGCAATCTCTGAAAGAGAATAATCTCATCAATACGGTTAAGAAATTCAGGACGGAAAGCAGCTTTTACCACATTCATGACATCATTTTTCGCCTGATCGGTTGATTGTCCTTCAGGCAAAGCGGTTAAAAACTCAGCACCAAGATTTGAGGTCATAATCAACAAGGTATTGCGAAAATCCACTGTTCGTCCTTGGCTATCGGTCAAGCGCCCCTCATCCAAGACTTGGAGCAAGAGATTAAAAATATCGGGATGCGCTTTTTCAATCTCATCAAAGAGAATGACCTGATAAGGTCTTCTGCGTACGGCTTCGGTAAGCACGCCTCCTTCTTCATATCCGACATATCCGGGCGGTGCGCCAATCAAGCGTGCTCCAGCATGCTTTTCCATATATTCAGACATATCAATGCGCAACATTGCATTAGCATCTTGGAAAAGAAAAGCAGCAAGTGCTTTGGTTAATTCGGTTTTCCCCACACCGGTAGGTCCAAGGAACATAAAGGAACCAAGAGGGCGATTGGGATCTTGCAACCCTGCGCGTGCGCGCCGGACAGCACGGGCGATAGCTTGCACAGCTTCCCCCTGTCCCACCACGCGGGTACTAATTTCGTCTTCCATGCGCAACAATGCTTCCCGTTCAGCTTCGAGCATCCGATCAACGGGAATTCCTGTCCAGCGTGAAACAATCCGCGCGATATGTTCAGCAGTGACGGTTTCTTCGACCAGATGATTTTGTTGATCATCATTTTCGGCCATACTCAATTGTTTTTCGAGCTGAGGAATAACGCTATAAGCTAATTCTCCAGCGCGTTGAAATTGTCCATCACGCTGAGCAATAGCCAAAGCATTGCGTGCTTCTTCCAATTGTTTTTTCAAATCGGCGGCATGCCCTAATTTTTGTTTTTCAGCTTGCCAAGCGGTTGTCATTTCAGCAGACTGCTGTTCCAAGATTTTGAGTTCGTCCTGCACGGCTTGCAAACGTGTTTTTGCCGTTGGCTCGACATCTGTTTTCAAAGCTTCACGTTCAATTTTCAACTGTAAAATACGCCGATCAAGAGCATCGAGTTCTTCAGGTTTTGAATCGACCTGCATGCGCAAGCGTGCGGCGGCTTCATCAATAAGATCGATAGCTTTATCAGGCAAGAAGCGATCGGTAATATAACGGTTAGATAACCTTGCCGCAGCAACCAAAGCACTATCGGCCAAGCGCACTTTGTGATGTTGTTCGTATTTTTCTTTAATACCGCGCAAAATAGAGATCGTATCTTCAAGATTTGGCTCAGGCACAAAGACGGGCTGGAAGCGGCGGGCAAGAGCGGCATCTTTTTCAACATATTTGCGATATTCATCAAGTGTTGTTGCGCCCACACAATGGAGTTCACCACGCGCAAGAGCGGGTTTAAGCAAGTTAGAAGCATCCATAGGACCATCAGATTTTCCAGCTCCAACGAGATTATGCAGTTCATCAATAAACAGAATGATCTGTCCATTTTCGGCTTGCACCTCAGCCAGCACGGCTTTGAGGCGTTCTTCAAATTCGCCGCGATATTTTGCCCCAGCGATAAGCGCCCCCATATCGAGCGCATAGAGTTGCTTATCGCGCAAAGTTTCCGGCACATCGCCATTGACAATGCGCAAAGCCAAACCTTCAACGATAGCGGTTTTTCCCACACCAGGCTCACCGATCAGCACGGGATTATTCTTGGTCCGACGAGAAAGCACCTGAATGGTACGGCGAATTTCTTCTTCTCGACCAATGACAGGATCCAATTTTCCTTCGCTTGCATCTTTTGTCAAATCGCGGGCATATTTTTTCAAAGCCTCATATTGACTTTCAGCATGGGGGCTTGTTGCCGTCTTTCCCTTACGCAAATCATTGATGACTTGATTAAGGGCTTGAGGCGTTAGCCCGCCCTTTGTTAAAATATCGGCAGTTTTTGCAGCTTTTTCCATGAGAAGCGCTTGCAGCATACGCTCCACGGTGACAAACTGATCGCCGGCTTTTTGCGCAACCTCTTCCGCCATAGCGAAAACCTTTGCCAATGGTTGCGACAAATACAATTGCCCATTTCCCCCTTGAACTTTTGGCAAAGCCTCCAACGATTCTTTGAGTGTCTTTTGAATGAGGGAAAGATCCCCACCGGCTCTTTGAATGAGGGAAGCAGCCAATCCTTGCGGGTCGTCTAACAACACTTTAAGGAAATGTTCCGGCAGAAACTGTTGATGATCAGAAGAAAGAGCGTTCTGTTGCGCTGTTTGCACAAACCCCTGTAACCGTTCGCTATATTTTTCCAAATTCATTTTTTTCCCTTACTTTAGACCACCACCGCACTTTACGCGCCAACCCACCCCACAAGGACGAATCAACCCCTGTAAAACACAACGAACGCGGCAGCATGAAGAAGCGTTGTTGTATTAAAATGAATATGGGTTCTCACAAGTGCCATAGCAAGAGGCAAAACAGAAAGCTGCTGTCATTTTTCAACAAACCCAGTAATTTTTCATAAAACACCCCACATCAAAGCACCCCTTAATAGCGCACGCCTTAGAGTTTCAATCTTAACGCTCACGCAGAGCCGACAAACGCCCCTTAAAAAACCCCGCTTTAGCCCCTCCTCTTCTCGCGTAAAAAAGAAGGGTATTTATCATTTTGTGTCTTAACAAAATATTGAAGATATGTTTATGGATTGACGTAACTAGATTAGCCACAAAGAGGTTAAAGATGCAGCGTAATGGAAAAAAAGTGCTCTTAATATTTTTATTTCTTCTGATCAGTGCACCAAGTTTTGCGCTTTCTTCCAGTGAGATTGTTACGATGGAGCACACATGGCCTAAAAATGTCCTTTTTGATAAGCTCTCTTTTTTTCAACAAATCACTTACGGTGGTGATCCCCGTTCGATCTATTTTTGGGGCAACCAATTTCAGTTTCAAAATGGCAAAAATGGATATATTGGTTTCTTTAAAAAGGACATCCATACCCTTCACTTTTCTATCGAGAATGCCTTAGGATGGAAAGATGGCAAATGTAAGCATATTACCAAAAAGAGTCCAAGAGTGCGCTGCACAGTTTCCTTACCATGGAAAATAGGGCATCGTTATCAACTTGATGTTTCCAAATCTAGAAATCTTGTTACAGCAACAATGACCGACCTTATCACGAAAAAAACCACCATGATCGGTATCATTGCCATTCCCACTACATTTGGCAAATTTCATAAATCTTCAAGTTTTATCAAAAATCATTCTCATAGAAAAAAAGGGAACCAGTCGTGTTTTACGTTAGATGCGCAAAGTTCCATTTTTCTGAACCCGATCGGCAACAACACAATCAAAGCAGCGTTAAAAGCCTCTCCTCAGGAAAACTGTAATGACCCTTATGTTGTTCAAACATTTTGCAATAAGCATGGTTGCATCAATAATATCAATGATCTTGGTGGAGTCCCATCGCCCACGGCTCCAAAACTGATTATTGCCAATAAGAAAGATCTTTCGGCACAAACTCTTTTTAATGCCTTAAAGGAAGAGGAGCTTATTGCTATTCGCCTCCAAGACGATCAGTGGGCCCCAAAGATCTTTTTCCCGCCGGCTGGTCCATTAAAGAAGAAATTAATTTTTGTAGACAATCAAGCAACGTCTCACACTTTCCTTGATATCGATAACGACACACAAAAGATAGCCCAAGGGCGGCAAGTTATGTATAGATCTGATGGTAAAAAATGGAAAATGATACAAACATACTAAGTGATTTTTTTCTCTAGGATTCTTCCTTAAGGATAAAGAATCCTGAATCCGCCACTTTAAAAGCACGAGAAAAAAGGCGTAAACTTGATTTTCTAGGCGTTATTTTTCTCAATGCTTTTGTTTTTCTCTTTTCCAATTACTTTCCCCCTCTCATTCTTTTTCTTTATGCGAGGGAACAGAATGCCTTAGCTTGCAAAAACTCTTTGCTAAGGCATTCAGCTTTTTTCGACCTCAAACAGTCAAATTTTTTCCAGCTTCGACCCTATTTTTGCTCGTCAAAGCAAAAGCTTCATACGCTCTCGATTTGAAAGGATTGATTTTTGACAACTCCCCCCCCACTAAGGCTTGCTTTTCTCCAATAGTCTTTGCCTCTTCAAGCCGCCCCTTTGTCTTCTTTCTCACATTTTCTTCTGAAATTTTTTTTCGAATTTCTCTCCACTGATTTGGACTTCTCCTTCTTTCTGCTTTTAAAAGCACAATTTTAGTATTTTTGCGCCTCTCATTTTCACGTCTTCCTCATCAGTGACTTGCGTTAGCGAAGGCAAAATATAAGCACCGGAAATCCAGCGATTAAGATCGATGGCTCCGCATCGTATTGAACAAAAAAGGGAGGCATTTTGTTGTGCCATTTGACCACGAATTGGACAACAAGGATACGCGAGGACGAAGAGAAAATACCCTTTGCGTTCACGTTGTTTTTTTTAATCTTTTCTGTATTTTTGTTGTTTTTTCGGGTATTTCTTAATTTTATTCCTGTTTTATTTTTGATTTTTTCCAGTTTATTTTTTCCTTAATCTTACCCCACCACCGCCCTTTTATTCCCCTCAGCCTTCCATAAAAGAGTCCTCTTAAAAGGATCAAACAAATCCTCCTCCGCATCACAAATGATACCACATGAAGAAGAACCGTAATGTTAAAACGAATCTGGTTTTTATAAGCCCCATAACGAACAACAAGAAGGGAGAGAAACACGATATCATTTTTCAAGAAAATGGGTACTTTCTCTTTGCCTCCACCGAACTTTCCCCTTCACGTTCCACTCTTAAAAATTTAAATTTTAACAACAGAAAGAATCGTATAAATAGGATTTTTATTGTAAACAATTAGTATTTTAGGCTATACAGTTTATATTGAAGATAAAGTTATTTTTCTCTTTTTTCTTAACAAAACATCGATTATATTTTTTAATATTTATGAAAATACTATCTTTCTTGTAATCAAGGAGATTAAGTATGAATTATCGTGTAAAAAAGACATTATTCATTCTTTTCTTTTTTCTCATAAGCAAACCAAGTTACGCTGTTTTTGCCGACAAAGTTGTTACGATGGAGCACGAATGGCCTCACAATAGATCATTCGATACATTTTCTTTTTTTCAACAAATCACTTACGATGGTGGACCTCAGTCCATCTATTTTTGGGGGAACCAATTTCAATTTCAAAACGGCAAGAGTGGCTATATTGGTTTATTCAACAGAGGATCCCGTACCGTTCACTTTTCTATCTGGAATGCAACGGGATGGAAGAATGATCAATGTAAACATTTTACCCATAAGGGCTCCGGAGTACGCTGTGAAATTGCATTTCCGTGGCAAATAGGGCGTCGCTATCAATTAGATGTTTCCAAGAAGGGCAATCTTGTTACAGCAACAATAATCGACCTTATAACCGATAAAGAAACGACCGTTGGTGTTATTGAAGTTCCAGAATCATTTGGCAAACTCCATAAATCTTCAAGTTTTGTTGAAGACCATTCTCGTTGGAAAAGGCATCTTACTTCCTGTTATGTATTAAGCCCGCAAAGTTCCACCTTTTTCAGCCCTATAGCTGATTATACATACCAAGCACTTCTGAATGCCTCAGCTAAAGGCCCCTGTAAAGATCCTTATGTCGTCCAAATAGCATGTAAGGGCAGCACGTGCATGAATAGTATAAGCGATCTTAAGGGATTAGCCTCACCAGGAGCACGAGGGATCACCATTGCCAACGGGAAAGATCTCTCAGCACAGACCATTTCGGATAAATTGAAAAAAGAAGATCTTATTGTCATTCGTTTAAAAAATGGCGCTTGGGCACCCAATATCTTTTTTCCATCCCCTAGCTCCTTTATGTGGAAATCAATCTTCGTAGATAATATAGCAGTCTTGAGTACCTCAATTCATACCCACCATGAGATACGAAAAATCACCACAGGCCAAAAAATTATGTATATGTCTGATGGAAAAACTTGGAAGATTATGAAAACGAATTAACCCATTTCTTTTTATGAAGAAACATTCCTCACCTTCATTAAAAAAAATGAGCGTAAGGAATAGTTTGTTCCCTCTTTGCGGCTGTTTTTTAACTTTTCTCATGATTTTTCAGATCTAATTTTTATTCTGAATAAAAGAATAGCTTAATTTTAAAAAGTCTTTTGTTTTTTCAAACATCCAACTTCTCTCACCATCTTTATCCCCCCCATGACCATAAAGTTAAAGTGCCCATTTTCTTTAGGACTCGAATTCTTACTCTTCACGGTTCTCAAAAGCCCATATCCCTCAAGACAAGCATTTCAAACATTTTGAGCACATCGTTGTCTTCCCCCTCAGCACAAATACCTCATTTTTTAAAGAACAGTCTTCTTCTCTTGTCTGTTTGCACCCTTTTCCCACACTCTCAATCACATTTTCAACATTTTAAAACAGCTTTTTAAGCTTCATCATCACTCATTTGCGTTGGCGCAGGCAAGATATAAGCCCCAGAAAGCCATCGATTAAGATCTATAGCTCGACATCGTGTTGAACAGAAAGGATAAGCATTTTGTTGTGCCATTTGCCCACAAATTGGACAAGGGTGCGCAGGACGAAGAGAAGATGATCTTTGCCTTAAATTTATCTTTTTTGATGTTTTTTGTATTTTTGTTGTTTTTTCGGGCATTTTGCTTGATTTTTCACTGTTTTATTTTTTTGATTTTTCTGCTGATTTTTTATTGGCTTTTAGAGTTCTCTGCCTCGTTTTTTCCATTTTGGCTTTTCCCCTTTGTGCAGTTTTTAGCAAATTTCTCCTCTCCAATTTTCCAGAACTGGATAACGATAAGCCAACAAAAGATCCATTGTTTCAGCCAATGGCAAGCCGACCACATTAGAATAAGATCCAAGGATATTAACGACAAAAGCCCCGCCCTTTCCTTGAATAGCGTATCCACCCGCCTTTCCTTGCCATTCCCCAGAAGCAAGATAAGCCCTCATCATGGGGGCCGTTAACCGTTTAAAGCGGACACGGGTTTCAACCAATTTGACGGCTATTTTCCCGCTTTCATTGAGGGCACAAATCCCGCCATAGACCTTGTGAGAGCGCCCCGAAAGGTAGCGTAAACATTCATAAGCCTCGTCTTCACTATCTGGTTTAGGCAAAATAACATTTCCCACGGCCACGACAGTATCAGCCGCTAAAATCATGGTTTTTTCGGCTAACAACTCTGCTTTTTTCTCTGCTGATAAATTTGTTTTATTGTTTTTTTTCCCCCAAAGGAGTGTTTGTTGTGCTTTAAGGGCTTTTTCCCTTGCCAAACGTTTAGCGAGATTTGCGGGATGTTCTTTTAATTTTGGTGTCTCATCAATATTTGTTGCATGCACATAATGAGGATCAAGACCGATTTGTGCCAAGAGCGCCAAGCGGCGTGGTGAAGCAGAAGCGAGCACCAACTGTATTTCTTGAGAAAGATTTTTTTTTACCCGTGCTTTTCCCAAGAAGGTTTTGGTTAAATTTTGCATTTTTGCCCCTCAAGGATAAATTGACGTCATACCCCACTCCTTTTGACGCCATTGATATATTTCAATGGTTTCATGCATTCTTTAAGAACAGTTTAATCTGTTGTCTTTTTTGATTGTCACTTTTGACAAAACATCAAAGGTCTTTTAGAAATGATTAAGAACGCCATTTTCACAGAAAATGCAAACCACCGATCGCTTACTTATAGCGATATGTAATACGCCCTTTTGTCAAATCATAGGGGGTCATTTCGACCATAATTTTATCACCGGCTAACACACGAATACGATTTTTGCGCATTCTTCCGGCAGTATGGGCAATAATTTCATGATCATTTTCCAGTTTCACGCGAAACATTGCATTGGGCAAGAGTTCCGTTACGATACCAGAAAATTCTAAAACTTCTTCTTTTGACATAAATAATCATTTCCTTTACAGTATATATATTTAAAATTATATGCTATTTTTTCTAAGATTACGTAATATTTTTCAGCGTTCATAGCTTATTTTGTTGGTTTTGTGAACAAGAATTCAACACAAAAGGAAAGGTTTTTTCATTAAAGGGGTGTGTCATCAATCATTTTGATAAAATGACAATCTATTTCTCTCTGGCGTTTTGCAATCCTTAAAAAATCAATTCCCGCACTGCTCTTTTATAGAGATTTCCAGTCAGCATTTTTTCTAAAAATTCATTTTCTTTATCGCATTCCTTTCTTTCCTTGAAGGAAGGAAGACAAGGGGCACGCCAATAGGATAAATTGACAGATAATATTTTTAATTCTTTTAAACTTACCCCTGTTGAGAAACACTTAAAAAGCAATTCCTCTCTGTTTGTTCTTTGTTTCAAAAGCTTTCGCCTCTCTGTTAACCTCTTCTTTTGAGAACAAGGACACACAAGGAGTGTCTCGCATTTTCTCCAAACTCTTTTAGCGGATTTTTTCGTCTTCTCTCCAACTCATTCTCTCTATACTCAGTCCTTCTTCTGATGAACAGGTTCGAAGGCTTCCTCACGCATCTGTTTACAGCCCCGTTTATTTTTCCTCTTTGCGCCTTTTTGTTTCCCTAACAGAGCTCTCCCCTCTATAACTCTCTCCTGTCTTCTTCCCTCTGTTATTGCGTTTACAAAAGCCCATGCTTTACAAAGCTTCTCTCTTTGCTCTTTCACGTTTTCACGCTTTTACATTTTTACATTTTTACAGAAAACATCAAATCTTTAACACTCTTCTTAAACGACAATCCTTTCAACAAAGGATTTTTACCCATGATTGATTTTTCAGAGCAACACATCTGTCAACTTTTATTTTTGAATTTACTCAGGCTTTTTTGTCTTGGCTCCAACCAACGAATAAAAAGTTGATCCATCCCAACCAAACAGCCACAACTTTCTTTGAGCACTCTCACACATTGAACGGACATCCCACACGCACACGATCATTGAGAGAAGCTTCTTAAGCTCTCATACGTCGCCCCTAGGGGGCCCCACCGACAACAGGAGTTGAGATGAGCTTAGAACAGAATCGCCCACAAAAGAGAGTTTTTCCCCTACTCTCTTCCCATAATCACGCTCACAGCATACAAGATAAAAATAAATTGCCCCTAACGTCTTACCCTTTACAAGCTGTTTTTGTGTGGTCTTGTTTTGCCCCTAAAACCACAATTTTCAAAACAGCCAAGAGATCCAATTCTTCCTGTTTTTTCTGTAGAATTACAGTTACAATCCTTATCTCTTTCAGCAACAAAGGCCTTCCCCCTAAAATTGTAAGAGGCAAATTGCAACAATCCAATGGAAGCAGGATGTATTTTTTCTCATTTTACAAACCCGTTCTGAAGTATAAACGCACCAATAAGCTCCCAACATAGATAAATCCCCAAGACAGTGTGAGGGGACACCATGCTGCGGAATGAGCGAAGAACAAATAAAAGAGAGGTCCGTTCATAACAAACGAACCTCTCGCAGAAAATTATTCTTGCCAGAATTTTTTTCTGATTTAAACAAGCACCCCTGAAGCGTTAACACTACCCCTGAAGCACTAGAGTGAACATTAAACTACAACCTATAGTAGCATAGAATTAAAAAAGTACAAGAAAAAAATTTTCGTTAAAGGGCAAGATTTAAGATTGGCTCAAGGAGACAGAGCAAGAAGGCATTGATTTGTTTTACAAAGATCAAGATTGTAAAGAAGGTTTCTCTCGCGCATTTTTTTGCAAAGGAAGCATAAACAAAGAGACGGACCTTTTTCCATGACCATCTCTTTAAGTAAGGCTTAAGATATCTCTCTGAAAATCTTTAAGGGGCATTAGAGGACCAGCTTGAGAGCAACTCGTACCTTACGGGATCATCAGCACATTGACCACTACCACATTCAAGGATTGTCGAAATCAAATTTGCCGCAATTAAGAATATAAATAAGAAGCTTGCTGTTTGGCTCAAAATTGGTAAAGGAGCGAATGTTTTAATTTTATGTGCCAATTCGCCTAGAATCATGAAGATAGAAACGGCAAGAATACAAAGAAGCGAGATAATGAGTGCCCACGTATAGAAATGCAATCCAAAGAACGTTGAACCATATCCAAGATCATCTGGTGTAATATGCAAGAGCACTTGTCTGACAGCTACGATACTGGTCACCATACACCCAAGAATAACCATTCCATAATGAGTATGTTTGATCTTATAATGAATATTGAGCAAGAATCCACATCCGGCCAGCATCAACCCGACGCGTTGCAACAGACAAAGTGGACAAGGTAACTCGAATTTTACCAGTTGATAATAAAAGGCTACGACCAAGACGATGGATAAACCAATAAGTCCTAATGTATTCATAAAGATGATGAAATGAGGATTTTTTCTTTCAACATTTTCCATGATTATTCTCTCAAAAAGACAAGTTTAAAGTAGAAGTTGCGTGGTGATTAAAAGTGAGAAGAATGACAAGTAACAAAAGAGCCCACAAGACATAACTAACGTTTTTTTTGCCACACACAGTAGTCACTGCTGCACCCAAAGCGATTAAAAATGGAACAAACATGGTTTTAAAATCTCCTTTCTTATTTTTAATGCATAAAATATTATAAAATTGGGCAAAAAAGAGACCATGAATTTATTATACACAACTCACCCTCCTCTTTTCTTATCTTCAGCAAGAGTAGAGAAAGCAAAGGAGTATGTAGAGTATCAACAGTAAAGTTCAACAAAACGATTTTCTTACGTTGATCCCTTTAATTCCCAAGAATAGAAGGGCTCTTTATTTTTTCCCAGCACTATTGTCAATAAAGAATCATTTAAACGAGCAAGTAAGCTTTCTGTGCTGAAACTTTTGCTTTTTATATTTGTTTTTTACAAGGAATCTGTTTTATTTTTAACGTATTTTTGCCATAAAGATTTCTTTTTTAAGCAGCAATATTTTACATTACTCTTTTTCGAGTCCCTTAAAGAAGGTCCACACTCTTTAAGCAGCCAAACCCTTGAGAAACTTAGAAGAAGGGGATTTTTCGAGAATTTTATCCTCTCTCTTCTCACCCGCCGCCCCCGCAAGAGGCAACGGCTCTTTTGAAAGAACTGCTTTTCACGCCAAGAGACTGCAAGCCAAAAGAGTAAAGACTTTTCTCTTATCCACATTATTATTTGACCAAAGCCAATGGAGCACCGCTGCTCTTGAAACCAACATCCCTCAAGGAGAGGACAGGAGGGAAGAAAATCTTCACTTTAACTTCAGTTTTTCAACATTGCGTCTCAATTGAAACATTGCAAACCGCAGAGATTTGCCCTCTCACGAGCGCGAGCAAATTCCTTCGGTTCTTGGGAGCAAGCCAACGCGATTGCTTTTTACCTACCGTTTTTTATCTTCCATTTCTCACCTTGAGTTTTTTACCGGGGCACCCTATCTTTTATAAAGATTTATTTTTCTAAAAAGACTTCTACGGAAAACACTATTTAGAGAGAAGGAAAGATCTCTCACCATTTTATCAAGCTTTCTTTATGAGATCTGTATGCGCGCTTAAAGCAGAGTTGAAAAAACTGTTGTTCTCTTATCAATTAACTTTGCAAAGAGCCTGTAAAACTCTTAAAAGAAGAGTAAAAAGAATGACAGAGAACACTTCAAAGAGAGCATGCTCTTAGAGAGAGGATAATCAATGACGAACAAATCCTATGATGTAGCGATTTTAATGGGCAGTCAATCGGATTGGCAAACAATGCGTCATAGTGCGGATATTTTGACCTGTCTTGATATTTCTCATATTTCGCAGATTGTCTCAGCCCACCGCACTCCTGAACGCCTTTATCAGTTTGCGAAAGGAGCCAAAGCATCGGGTTTTAAAATTTTGATAGCCGGAGCGGGAGGGGCAGCGCATCTTCCTGGTATGTTAGCATCACTGACACCTCTTCCTGTTTTTGGCGTACCAGTCCATTCACACTCTTTATCTGGTCAAGATTCATTGCTTTCCATTGTGCAAATGCCAGCTGGTATCCCTGTTGGCACCTTAGCGATTGGCAAAGCAGGTGCTATTAACGCAGCACTTTTAGCGGCAGCAGTTATGGCAGTTTACGATGACAAGCTAGCAAAGCGGTTGCAAGATTGGCGCCAGCAACAAACAGCCAATGTCGCGCAAACCCCAATCACTGAGGTTTAAAATGACCCAATTCTCTCTCTCACCCAACGCATCCCCCACACCCAACGCATCTCGCGCCTTCCCACGATCACCTTCGAAAAGGGTTATTGGTTTAATAGGCGGAGGGCAATTAGCACGCATGTTAGCGATAGCAGCAGCAGAATTAGGCTTTCGAACGGTTGTTTTTTGCCCTGAAGCGGATTGTCCGGCTGCCCAAACAGCGAATGACCATATTATTGCATCCTATGATGATACTTCAGCCTTAGATCATTTTATTTCTCTGTGTGATCTCGTGACTTATGAATTTGAAAATCTTTCGCTTCAAATGGTTCAATATGTAGAGCAAGGCAAAAGTGTTTATCCCTCTTCGAAAGCGTTAGAGATTACGCAAGATCGTCTTTTTGAGAAGCAATTTTTGCGCGAGCAAAACATCTCTACAGCGTCTTGGTATGCTGTCGATGATTTTTCTTCTCTCCTTTCCGGCCTTTCGGTATTAAAGGGGCGTGGTCTTTTGAAGACGCGCCGTTTTGGCTATGATGGGAAGAATCAAATAATGCTCGATCATCCCGAAAAACAAGCGCTTGAGGAAACTTTAAAGGCTTTTCAGGGGCATCCATCGATTTTGGAAGAAATTGTTCCTTTTTTAACAGAAATTTCGGTTATTTCGGCCCGCACCAGCAAAGGGGAACATGTTTTTTATGATTGCTCTGAAAATCAGCACAAAAACGGTATCCTTCACACATCATTTGCCCCCTCGTGCATTCCGCTTAGCGTCCAAAAAGCGGCCCAAGAAATAAGTGTGACAGTGATGGATGCTTTAAATTATGTTGGGGTTTTATGCATTGAATTTTTTGTTCTCATAGATGGCAGTCTCTTAGTGAATGAATTGGCGCCTCGTGTTCATAACTCTGGACACTGGACACAAAAAGCGTGTGTAACATCGCAGTTTGAACAGCATATCCGTGCTATTTGTGGACTTCCCCTAGGCAGTACATACCGCCATAGCAATTGTAAAATGACCAATCTTCTTGGCAACAATCTCCATGAAGTTGAATATTTTCTCAGACAAGAACACACATCGGTTCATTTATATGGCAAAAGCACTGTACAACCGCTTCGCAAAATGGGGCATGTTATCCAATTAACAGGACCAGCCACCAAATTTTAAAAGTACTCTCTCAACAAGATTCTACACACAAGAACAAAGCAAAGGGAAGCAAAGGAAGAAGCCACCAGACGCTTTAGCAACATTTTCTCACCCCCCTGTCCTTCAGTGCCCACTTCCCATGCCCTCCATGCCCTCTTCCCCAACGCCCTCTCACCCCATGCCCCCTCCTGACAGTCACAGCTCTTGCCCACCACCCTTAAGAGAACAGTTGCAAAACACCTCCCCTTTCTCTCACCATTCTCTTCCCCAACGCCCTCTCGAGCTCCTTCCTTACAAAACCACAAATGTTAAAGCTTGCCCCTTCATAGCACCACAACGCTTCTCTCACCCCATGGACACACCCCCTAATCATCACGGCTCTTGCCCACCACGCTTAAAAGAACATTTGCCAAACACTTCCCCTTCTCACCACTCTCTTCCCATACCCTCCATGCCCTCTCCCCCAACGCCCTCTCGAGCTCTTTCCTTACAAAACCACAAATGTTAAAGCTTGCCCCTTCATAGCACCACAACGCTTCTCTCACCCCATGGACACCCCCTAATCATCTCGGCTCTTGCCCACCACGCTTAAAAGAACATTTGCCAAACACTTCCCCTTCTCACCACTCTCTTCCCATACCCTCCATACCCTCCATACCCTCCATACCCTCCATACCCTCCATGCCCTCTCCCCCAACGCCCTCTCACCCCCCTTCCTTACAAAACCACAAATGTTAAAGCTTGCCCAAGCACCGCAGCCTTTATTGTTTGCAGCATTGTTTTCAAATCTCGTCCATCTCCTCTTTTTGAAGAGCATGCCTTTTTTGCCACCCTCCTTATTCTCAAACACCATGGACGCCCCGCGCCATACCAGCGAACAGTTCCCCCACATGCCTCACCCCGCAAACAACCCCCGCATGCCCTTCTTGCAAAGACAGTGCATCTTTCCCTCTCCTCACCTTAAGAGGAAATTTATAAGAGATCCATACTTGACAAGAAGAAGACTTTTTGTTAGAAGGAGCGCAGTTTTTTTGCAATTTTCGCTTATTTATTGTGTTTATAAGAAGATGGATGCGTCCCGATGGGGTGCGTTTTTATTTTGTGATCACGATAGAAAAGTGTATAATTAAGTGTTATAGTGCAATCACGATAGTATGACATACTATGAGAAGTCATTTGGTAGAGTCTACCAAGAGTCTAATGGAATTCAATTCTGTTAGGAGCGCATAAAGTGTCGAAAGAGTGGTTCATTATGGTATTGCGTTACATGAATGTGAGACGGTGAGTATCATGAAAATTAAAAATTCGCTTAAAGCATTGAAGGAGCGCCACCGTAACAATCGTTTGGTGCGCCGTAAAGGTCGTGTTTATATCCTCAATAAAACAAACCCGCGTTTTAGAGCCCGTCAGGGTTGAGAGTTTTTGTGCCTGCTTTTTGCGGGCATTAAAGCTTTATATCTCTCAAAAAATATTTTTTTCTCAAGAACTAATTGTGAGATTATTCCGGTTTGCATCTCAGTTGCGGTACGCTTTTCTCTTTAGAGAAGTTGTCTTGATGTGTTTTTTTATTTTTTTTAGAGCTTTGCCATTAGGTTTCTTTTGTTTTTTTCGGCGTAATTTTTTGCATTCTTTTGCACATTCTCTTTTTGTTGTTTTCAGCATTTTTTGTTTCATTCCTGCTAGCTATGGGCAGAAACCTCCTTCACTTCCTGAAGATCATCCCTCGCCCCAATTGTTTTTGCCATTAGATGAATTGATCCCCAGTGATTCCCCCTCAGCACCAGCCCCCTCTGATTCTAATACATCTGCGATGATTTTAGAAGATTTTGTCAATGCCCCTTCCTCTGTTGACAGAGCAAAGCAGCGCAAAGAGGCAGAAGTTTCACGTCTTCTGAAAGAATTAAAATTTTGTGCGAATATTCAAGAAGCCAAAAAGATAAGCGGTCAGCTTCAACGTTTATGGTCACAATCGGGCAGTGAGACCCTTGACCTTTTGATGTCATGGGCTGAAAATGCGATCAATGCTGACAATTATGGTCTTGCTCTTGATTACATTGACAATGCCCTAGTGCTTGAGCCTACTTACGCTGCAGCTTGGATAAGACGCGCGTGGATTCATATTCAACTGAGTGACTTTAAACTTGCCATGCTTGACCTGAACCACGCTCTAGAGCTTGAACCCCGCAATTACATAGGTTTTTTTGAGCTTGGAGTTACCATGGAAGCAACGCAACGTCCCAAACTTGCTCTCAAAGCCTATGAAAAAGCCCTTGAATATTATCCGCAAATGCAGCAGCTTCAAAAACGCCTTGAGGTCCTGTTAGACGAACAAACCGCACAACCTCTTTAAACTTAACCAAGCCAAACTGCCCCACTCCTTTAAAACTTCCCCCCTTTAAAACTTCCCTCTGAAAATGCCGCGATCACGATAAGAACATTGCCAATTGCCCTTTACCGCACTGCCCCTCAAGCGTTACGGAATACAGATGGATTACCATCCCTCGATGTGACAAACTTACCCTCCCGCCCCTTAAACCCTACTCACCTTTAAGCCTCCGTAACCTTAACCACGCTCTAGAGCTTGAACCCCGCAATTACATAGGTTTTTTTGAGCTTGGGAAGAACCATGGAAGCAACGCAACGTCCCAAACTTGCTCTCAAGACTGATGAAAAAGCCCTTGAATATTATCCCCAAATGCAGCAGCTTCAAAAGCGCCTTGAGGTCCTGTTAGACGAACAAACCGCACAACCTCTTTAAACTTAACCAAGCCAAACTGCCCCACTCCTTTAAAACTTCCCCCCTTTAAAACTTCCCTCTGAAAATGCCGCGATCACGATGAGAACATTGCCAATTGCCCTTTACCGCACTGACATTAAAGCGTTACGGAATACAGATGGATTACCATCCCTCGATGTGACAAACTTACCCTCCCGCCCCTTAAACCCTGCTCACCTTTAAGCATGCGTGATCTTAACCCCTGCTCTAGAGCTTGAACCCCGCAATTGACAGGGCATTTTTTGAAAAGGTATTTTTTGAATTTGTGAACTTCTAGAAGCAAGATGGCTCTAGCTCTCAGAAACCCTCAGGCGAGAGATTTTTGTCATCCACCACCCCGACCAAACAACAGCTTATTGAGGACAACTCTAAAGAGATTGCATTGAGATGATTTTATCTCTAGCTGAAAATTGAAAACTGTTTTATAGTAAGAGAGGGTGTTCTGCACTTCTCGACAGGAAATAACGTATTCCTGAGACCTTATTGATCTCCAAGGGAGCTGTCCCTGAGAAGGCCCGTGGGCTTTTTCATATGGCGCCCACCTATTTATTTAGGTTCCCGGGGTCAACTTTTTCCATCGGCTGTTGCGGATCACCTCTTTTTAGAGATGAAGCGGATTATGATACTTTTTTCAAGAAATTTGCGCATGTTTTATAGGCTAGGGCTTTATTCTGTTACAAGACGATAGACATAAAATCTTTCATAAAGAAATGGGCTTATATAAAGCAATGGGCTTTCATAAGGGAAGAAGCCTTTCTAAGGCAATGGGGTAGAGAGACCAATGGAGACAAAAGGGCGGGAGTCTGCTTCACAATTTCGCAGCGCGCTACGCAAAATGGGCTTATCAAAGCGTGATGCTCTTGCGCCAAAAGAGCGGACTGTTTTTTCGCAGCGTGCCTGTTCTTTAATTCTTGAGAGTCTTGAAGAAAAGGGTGCTGATTTTTCACGCATGATTCTTGCGGGTTATTTGCCGATTAAATCGGAAAGTGATCCGCGCCCTTTATTAGAAGCCATTGCATTGCGTGGTGGGCGTTTAGCCTTACCAGCAGTTCTTGACGAAACCACGATGGTTTTTCGTGCCTTTTCACAAGACATGGCGTTAGAACCGATGCGCTTTGGCACATTCGGTCCTGGTAAAGACCATGCGGTTGTTATACCGAATGTGATTATTGTTCCCCTTTCCGCATTTGACAAACAATGTCACCGTCTTGGTTATGGAGGGGGCTATTATGATCGCGCGGTTTGCGCTCTTGAAAAACAGGGGCATCAGATTAAATTATTAGGTTTAGGCTTTTCATGTCAGGAAGTTGAATCCATTCCCCATGCTGAGCATGATCTTGTGTTGCAAGAAATTTTTACAGAAAAGGGTTCCTTCAAGCGTTAAAATGTGATTAAAACGCCTATGCGTTTTTTGTTTTTAGGTGATATTGTAGGAATGACAGGTTGTAGGGTTGTTTTTGAACAGCTTCCGCAACTGATCAAGAGATGGTGCCTTGATTTTGTGGTGGTGAATGGTGAGAATGCCTCTCACGGTTTTGGGATCAGCCAAGAGACCTATCAAGATCTTTTAATGGTAGGTGTTGACGTTGTCACAACGGGCAATCATGCTTTTTCGTGTCAAGAAACCTTTCAATATGCGCATGAGAGCGATCGTTTTTTACGTCCAGCCAATTTTATGAAAAAAGCTCCAGGCAAGGGTTCTGATATTTTTACGGCTAAGAATGGCGCCCGTGTTCTTGTTGCGAATCTTTTGGGCAGTGTTTTTATGCCGTGCAAGGTCATTGATCCCTTTGAAACGGCTGAAAAGATTTTATGTGCTTGCTCTTTGATGGAACAAGCCGATGCAATTATTTTTGACTTTCACGCAGAAACGACGAGTGAGAAGCAATGTTTCGGCCATTTTCTTGATGGTCGTGTAAGCGTCATTGCAGGAACGCATACGCATATTCCCACGGCTGATGCACAAATTCTAGAAGGTGGCAGTGCATACTTAACGGATGCGGGAATGTGTGGTGATTATAACTCCTCTCTTGGCATGGATAAGGAAGAACCTCTCCACCGTTTTCTCTATAAGAAGAAGCAGGATCGTTATGAACCCGCAAAAGGCCCAGCCACTCTTTGTGGTTTAGCGGTTGAACTTTCAGACCGCACGGGCTTAGCAGAAAAGGTTTCAGCCGTCCGGATTGGTCCTCATTTAAAGCCTGAAATTCCAGATTTTTGGTAACCTCTTTCAGCGCTTCCTTTGATCACTGCGCTCCACTGTTTTTAGCAACACTTTTTGGCAAGCAGATTTTTCAAACCCGCCCCAAATTTGCCCCCACCAATGAAGAGAATACCAGCGCAAGGGAACAAGACGAGCGCCAACAAAAAACAGTTGTAAAAACAGTTGCAACACGCAGTCAATGCCGCACACACTTGCGTCCCAGCGTTACACACGCTTCCATTTCAGCGTCGCACACACTCGTGTTAATGATAAAACTTTTATGATTTTCAAAAGGAAGAGAAAGAGGTCCCATTGGGATATTCCTGCGGGGAAACATGAAAACCTCTTCCCTGAGAGCTCTCATAGCGGATAATTTCTTATTAAGCAAGAGCTTCTTTAAAATTTTTTTACTTTTATAAAAAATAAACCACCAACTTCCCTTAATATTATTAGATTTAAGCTCTATAAAATTTTTCAGGAGGCAAATACTCCTCATAATATTGCCTCACCACACTATTGTCTCAAGGACCAGATTGTCTCACAAGCATGAGGCATTTTTATTGAGAGATCGGTATAAAAAAGCAAAGAGGGGCATCGAGTCTCTCAGTCATTTTTTGCAAACGCGCCTTGCACCTCTCTGTTTGAATTTTTTCGTCTTTCATCTCTTTTGAACGGTTCTCTCTCACGGATGCCTTGCTTATTTTTTGAGCAATTTCCCTCTCTTGCGCAGCCCATTTTGTCTCTAGAAATAGCGTTAAACTGTTTACTTCTCGCTCGCACCTTATTCCCCACCGGGTACGAGCGCGCTTTTTGCATTGATCTTCTGGGAATAAAAAGCACAGACCTCGAATACGCCTTTTGCTTTTCGTTCCATGCCCCTTGGAGAGAGTAACACTTCGCACCCTATGCGACATTCTAAAAATACGAAAGAGTATACTTCTTTCCCTTCTAGATTTGAGCTCTCTGTTTCCCCCCTCAATCATCGCGGCGACGCACAAAATCATCAGACTTAACTTTTGATCTCTTTCCCCTCTAAAGGACGAAACTTTCCAGCAGTATCGCCCTATTTACAGACCGCCCTCTCTCAATTGGTTTCGCTTACTGATCACACCCCCTCATGAGTGATTTCCTCAAGGGCTCCATTAGCCAAACCCTCTCCTGAAGACCACCACACTCTTAAAAGCACTTGATCTCTCAATTTATCCCTAGCTTTTCTCACCGCCCTATAGTGTCCTTACAGCAAAACATGACAATTTCAGGAGATGAGCAATAAAAATGAAAAGAGTCTTTGTTGGTTTTTTTATAAGAGGCAGGTGCCTTTAAGCTCTCTTATTCTTGCTCGCCAAAATCCTAACATCCTCCGCCCTTTCATCCCCCCATTGATTGAAAAAATCAACAAACCTTCGTTCTTAAGATCAAGGCTCTTAAAGCAAAGGCCCCCGCAAAGAGAGGAACCATGCGGAGAGAATTCAAGCTGTTACGCGTTGGAGAGCACCCCATTGCGCTCATTTTTGCTCCAGCTTCCCAAAGCCGCAATTACGATGAGAAACACGAGTTAACGCATAACATCCTCCGCCCTTTCATATCCGCCATTGAAAAAATCAACAAACCTTGGTTCTTAAGCTCAAGGTTCTTAAAGCAAAGACCTCCGCAAAGAGAAGAAACATGCGGAGAGAATTCAAGCTGTTACGCGTTGAATGAGAGCACCACATTGCGCTAATTTTTGCTCCAGCTTCTCAAAGCCGCGATCAAGATGATAGACACGGTTAACGACAGTTTCGCCCTTTGCCGCCAGAGCAGCAATCACAAGAGAGACGGAGGCGCGCAAATCGGTAGCCATCACGGGCGCCCCTTGTAGTTGGTCTGTTCCATAGACGGTTGCTGTTTGCCCATCGAGTTTGATCTGAGCGCCCAAACGGGAGAGTTCCTGCACATGCATAAAGCGATTTTCGAAAATTGTTTCAGTGATTTGCGCGATTCCCTGAGCTCTTGTCATCAGTGCCATGAATTGCGCTTGGAGATCGGTTGGAAAATCGGGATAAGGTCCCGTTTTGATATCGACTGGCATTATTTTTGATTGCAGTGGATTTCGTTTAACATGAATTCCTTTAGGTTTTATTTGAATATCGAGTCCGGTTTTTTGAAGGACTTTGAGCACTTTGGTCAGATGGTTAGGGTTTGCATTTTTGAGCAAGACATCGCCGCCTGTCATAGCCACCGCCATAGCATAGGTTCCAGCTTCAATACGGTCAGGGATGACCTTGACTCTAGCCCCATGAAGTTTTTTCACCCCCTCGATTGTGAGTGTTTTAGTTCCTTCCCCGACTATTTTTGCCCCCATAGCATTGAGGGTTCGAATAAGATTAGCCACTTCAGGTTCACAAGCAGCATTATCAAGAACGGTTGTTCCCTTAGCCATCGTTGCAGCCATCAGCATGACATGAGTTCCACCAACAGTGACCTTAGGAAAACAATATTGTGCACCTTTTAGTCCCCGAGGAGCTTTAGCATGAACGTATCCATTTTCGATAGCAATATGGGCTCCTAAAGCTTTAAGCCCCTCAAGGATAAAATCGACGGGTCTTGTCCCGATAGCGCATCCCCCAGGCAATGAGACATAGGCCTCACCACAACGCGCGAGCAAGGGGCCGATCACCCAAAAGCTTGCGCGCATTTTTTGCACCAATTCGTATGGGGCGCGTGTTGTAACGATTTGTTGTGCGGTAAAATGGATTGTTCTTGCATCTGTACAATCGTTGTGGACTTTTTGCCCATCGACAGCATATCCCACTCCATGATTATTGAGAATACGAATAAGCAATTCGACATCAGCCAGATGTGGAATATTTTCTAAAGTGAGCGTTTCTTCAGTCAGCAGCGATGCAATCATAAGAGGCAAAGCAGCATTTTTTGCCCCTGAGATAGGAATAATTCCTTTAAGTTTTTTGCCACCAACAATTTGAATAGCATCCATAGGTGTTTTCCCTTTTTCCCTTTGTGTTTCCCCTTCCAAAGGTTTTACCCCCTTGAGAAGTCATTTTTGTTATAATTTTAGAATGGAATCGGCAACTTTAAGACGATTCCTCAATGTTAGAACGAATCAGAGTGGATTTTGGTTGCAAAGAAGTCATAAAGGACATTTTTTAATTTTCTGTTTGTACTCTTTTTCGACTTTGCTCTTTTCGGCGCTTTAAGTTTTGGCGCAATTGTTGAGCTAATCTTTCTTGGCGTCGTTTTTGTTTTTCATCTTTGTGATTAAGTTCCTGTTGTTTCTGATCCCTTTGTGTCATCATCATTACGCAACCTTTTATGGGTTTTTTAAAGCAACTTATGGCTTTTGTATAAGCAGTCTCTGTCATGACACAAGAAGTGTTTTCTTTCAAGAATGCAGAAATGTTCTCTTGCCTATTTTATGACAATATGGCACAAGACAGCGCACAGATTGCAAAGGGCTGCGGTAGCTCAGTGGTAGAGCACTCCCTTGGTAAGGGAGAGGTCGAGAGTTCAATCCTCTCTCGCAGCACCATTTTCTCCAGCATTCCGCCCATTTTTTTTACGGTATTTTCTTCCCCATTTTGCGCTCTTCCATTCCCCGAAAGTATAGTCTCACGCTATCGCTCTTACCATCACCCCATTTTCACCACCCTTTGATCCTCTCTTTGCGAGATCATGAGATCTTTTCACATCTTTTAATTCTTCAACACTGTCCTCTCCGCACAAACACGCTCCATCCGCCTCCACAAAACTCTCATCCCCCTCCGCGCAAACACACTCCCCCTTCCACCAAACTCTCATCCCACTCCGCAAACACACTCCACTCCTCCACCAAACTCTCATCCCACTCCGCAAACACACTCCACTCCTCCACCAAACTCTCACCCCTCCCCAGCAAACACACTCCATCCCGCTCTACAAAACTCTTACTTCGTTCCTCTCCTTGTGCCCCTTTCTCGTGTATGCTTTTTTCTTGTCTCTCTTTCAAAGACATTTTCCCTTCGCAGACCAAATCCTGTCTCAGCAGACTTAATGTGCTGTACCATGATCTGCAAATCCTCATTAAAACGGTCAATTTCACTTTCAAGTTTTCGAATATAAACTTCATCACGATAAGCGCGCTTAATCAAAGGCGGCATATCCGGCCAATAGAGCATTAAATCCACCCATTCCCGTTGAGCGATCCACAATCCTCCCTGACATTGTGCTTTATGTTCTTCGGGAAAACTCTTTTGATAGAAATGCGGGATAAGGATTTCGGGCTTTTTAGTTTTAATTTCCAACACTCCTTCTTTTCCAACAAAAGCATCAGGAGAAAAACCTTTCATACGATCATCGGCGAGAACAAATCCAATACATTCAGGCTGAGTGTTGGTGAGTGTTCCATAAAGCTGTCGCGCCTTTGGTTCTAGCTCTGTTCCGCGCCGCATAGAAAATGTCGTTCCCTCATCGACGATTTTGCCAGTGATTCTTTCCCCAGCCAGTTTCATCATAAGAGCATGATATCTTGAAGTTTTTTGTCCCTGTTTTTTTCGTGCCATCACCATTTCAAACAAAGAAGCGGTAATCAAGCCATTGCGTGCTTGTAGCCATTGCTCTGTTCCCTGAACACACTCGATAAGTATTGGCATCACCCTCTCCCCACACTTTACTACATTTTTTTACAACCTTTTAAGCACCCTGCTTCCCATACCGCCAATCCCTCAGCAGCCGGCAAGATCTTCCCGCAAATGCCCCCCAAGCACTTCCCCCAGAGGCTTCCCCTCCCTTCCCATACCTACCCATACCTGCCCCCTCCATCCCTCCTGCCCCCCATGCATCAACGCATAGATAACCAATGTGCTAACGTTCCTATAAAAACGCCCCTCTTGATCTTATGCCAAGCCCTTTCAAAGACCCCCGCATCTTTTACCCGCTCTGCTGACACCCCCACTCATGCTCATCCCCCCACGCTTACCCCCGCCACCCTTCCTTGGAACCCATCGCCTCCTTTGCCCAACAACTGAGAAGCTTTTAAACATCCTGCTCCCCATACCGCCAATCCCTCAGCAGCCGGCAAGATCTTCCCGCAAATGCCCCCCCCAAGCACTTCCCCCAGAGGCTTCCCATACCTACCCATACCTGCCCCTTCCATCCCTTCTGCCCCCTCCTGCCTTCCCCAAGCACAGCATATGCCTCCCCCCAAGCACAAGGCATACTTCCGCCCCCATGCATCAATGCGCTCATACCCTTGTACACGAATACCCTTGTACAATGCCCCACCCCGCATCTTGGCTTTGCGCAAGATCTCCTTTCAATATGCTGTTACAAAATTTTCAATCATGGTGTTGCACAATGGAAAAATCGTCTCGCTGATATGTTTCGGCCAAATTTTTCGCGACACACTCTGCAACCTTTGTTGAACTGAAGAGGATTGCATGGTGTTTTTGTGGTTCGAGTCTGATTGTATTTTTTGTATTTCCAGCGTAATAGAGTGGAAATCCCTGATAAAAAGTCTGAAGATAACTTGCCATAATTTTTTACCACCAGTAATCCTTCAAGACATCACACGGCCGCAAACGATGTTGTTTTTCGTAAGACCCATAGCGATTATCTTCATAATCGCGGGCGACTTTTTCCTCTAACCAGATATGATAAGCCTCACTATTCAGGATGAAAGGTTGAAGTTGGGTATTTTGTTCTTCGTCAATTTCATAATTTGCGACATAGGCATCAGCGAGTTGTTCACTAACATCCTCTGCATGCAGCGTCATGAGATCGAGACGCAAGATTCTTTGAACCGTTTCATATTCTTCAATGATTTCGAGCACTTCTTCGATTTGTTCGAGCGGTCCTTCATAAGCCTCGCCCTTTTCCTCCTCACAAAGAATGACAATAATTTCATCCTCTTTAACGAATGGAATATTTTTCATAATTTCCCCCCTTTCGATAGTTGATAAAGCACAGCTTTGTCTTGACAAGACAAAATATAGCGTTACCCTTATATCCTCTATGGGGGACAAGTCAATTATTTTATCCTTAATAAAAGATATATTTTTAGTCTTTATGACGCGCAACCACCGGCTATGGGCAAAATTCTGTGCTCTTTTGTTCACCTGACTCCCTTCCACTGTTCTCTATTTGTTCTTACTCAATGCAACCACAAACAGACAGGAGAGCTAAAATGAGTGATTTAAAATTGATAGAATACTGGCGCACTCTTGATTCAAAAACACAGAAAGAACTTATTCTGTTACTTCGGCAGTTGGTCGCCGCAAAAGAGTCAAGATTGCCTTCCTCTCTTCAGGAGAAATCTTTGAGATGAGTTCGATAAATTCTTTATCTTCAGGGCTTGCCCCCTGACCATAGAGAATATAATTCATACTGATATTAATTTCGTTGCAAATGCGCGAGAGGGACTCGATTGTTGGCTCTTTTCCCTCAGAGAGAATAGAATGAAGATACCCTGCACCTTTACCAGCGGCGAGGGAGACAGATCTTTTTGACCGTCCACTTTTTTCAAGAGTGCCACGTAATCTTTGTCGCCAACCATCGATATTCATAGTTTCACCATATAGCGCGTCTTTTAAAAAAAACACGTCCTTTTTGTAAAACGGGCTTGAAATATCCTCCAAAAAGGATAGAATTAAGAAGATAAATTTACTTTATTAAGGGGGAATAAACATTCATTTTTCAAATCAAGAGCACATTTCATCACTCCAAAAAATGCAAAAAGGCATCTCCCAAAGCCCTACAAGACTTCAGAAAGCCTCTTGCGTTTAAAACTATTGTTCCTCTTTATCGATGCCCTCTCCGTATTTTAAACGGTAAGGTTGCATACATCTAAACATGGCAAACGACTGTTAGACTTCATAAAGAAACACCTAAAAAGAGTCATCATTTCACAAAACAAACTGCACAAAACCGAAGCACCTATTTCTCAAGCGTACAATTTTCATCGAACGCTCCAAAACACATAAAATGCTGTTTTCGGTTTTGTACCACCAAAATAGAAAAACAGAAGGAAGAGGATTAAACCATGAAACAAACCAATCACCAAGAAACTCCTCACTATGAATCGTCTACGCTTCCTTATGTTTGTTGGTATCAGAATGATTTTCTAGGAGGGGTACGGGGAATGCGCGCCCACGAGATTGGAATCTATACGATTCTTCTCAATGAAATGTATGCACGTGGCCGTCCTCTAGAGTTATCGGAAACACGTTTAGCGCGTCTTTGTGGTTGTGACAAGCGAACTTTTGTAAATGTTTTAGAAATGCTCATTCAAGAGGGCAAGATTTTAAATTTAGCCAATGGTTTATGGAATAAGCGTTGTGAAAGCATCTTTCAAGAGCGGGCAAAATTGCTTGAACAGAAGTCCTTTGCGGGGCACTGTTCAGCAAGAAAACGCAAGAAAATCAATGCAGAGATTCAACAACTGCTCAACGGGAGTCCAAGAGATGCTGAACGAAACTCAGAAGCTCAAAAGGGAGAAGAAAAGGAAACACCTAACGGTGTTTCAGAAAAGAAATTTCTTTTACTGAACACAAAAGCATTAGAGGAAGAATCAAATGAGGAACAGCATCCCTGTTCATCCCCCTCACTTGATAAAGCGCCCCCTCACCCATCCAGCGAACAATTTCTCACCCCTTCCCAACAATTCTCTCATGAAACGGCAAAGAACTCTCTCAACGTGAGAGAAGGCAAAAAAAATTTTCTCCTCTCTGATGGAGCCGTAGAAAATTCTGTTACTTGTGATACAAACACAAAAAGCTCCCCCTCCTCAACTCCTGTAGTCTCTCTCACAAAAAGCGCCTCGGGCGAGAGCAGGCAGGAGCAAAGCAGTCCGACAAGTTGCGAAGGCAGGACAGCCAAAGGAACGATAGCGAAGGGCCACCGTCTTCCAACCGATTGGCAAGCAGACATTAACGCAGCGATTTCAGAAGGTTTAAGTGAAGATCAAGCGCGTTGGCAAGAAAAGAAATTTCGCGATTATTGGCAAGCCAAAAGCGGCAAGGAAGCGCTTAAAGTCGATTGGCAAGCCACATGGCGCAATTGGTATCGCCGAGAAATTGAACGCATAAAAGAACATCAAGAAAGGCTTGCCATTTTTAGCCAACATTCCAGCAAGCAGCCTTACAACGACAATGATGCTCTTTACCGCAGTCTCATCAACTACCACACGCGTTAACACCAGCACCCTTTTCGCAATCAAGTAAAAACGGAACCCACCATCCGGAACAATCGCCCAAAGGCTTCTCCCACAAGGGCACCAACACAGCAATGGCAAGTGCAACAAGAGCAGACACGGCAAGATTAGCACCAACACGCACAACAATGGCAATGACGCCCTTCACACAAGTGATCAACAACCCCATGGGTCAACATGAGCACCATTTTCACAATCAAACAAAAACTGAACCCACCAACTGGGACAATCGCTGAAATGCTTCTCCCACAAAGGCACCAACACAGCCATGGCAAGTGCAACAAAAGCAGACACGGCAATGACTATAACCCCCTTCACACAAGCGATCAACAACCCCACGAGTCAACACGAGCACCCTTTTCGCAATCAAGTAAAAACGGAACCCACCATCCGGAACAATCGCCCAAAGGCTTCTCCCACAAGGGCACCAACACAGCAATGGCAAGTGCAACAAGAGCAGACACGGCAAGATTAGCACCAACACGCACAACAATGGCAATGACGCCCTTCACACAAGTGATCAACAACCCCATGGGTCAACATGAGCACCATTTTCACAATCAAACAAAAACTGAACCCACCAACTGGGACAATCGCTGAAATGCTTCTCCCACAAAGGCACCAACACAGCCATGGCAAGTGCAACAAAAGCAGACACGGCAATGACTATAACCCCCTTCACACAAGCGATCAACAACCCCACGAGTCAACACGAGCACCCTTTTCGCAATCAAGTAAAAACGGAACCCACCATCCGGAACAATCGCCCAAAGGCTTCTCCCACAAGGGCACCAACACAGCAATGGCAAGTGCAACAAGAGCAGACACGGCAAGATTAGCACCAACACGCACAACAATGGCAATGACGCCCTTCACACAAGTGATCAACAACCCCATGGGTCAACATGAGCACCATTTTCACAATCAAACAAAAACTGAACCCACCAACTGGGACAATCGCTGAAATGCTTCTCCCACAAAGGCACCAACACAGCCATGGCAAGTGCAACAAAAGCAGACACGGCAATGACTATAACCCCCTTCACACAAGCGATCAACAACCCCACGAGTCAACACGAGCACCCTTTTCGCAATCAAGTAAAAACGGAACCCACCATCCGGAACAATCGCCCAAAGGCTTCTCCCACAAGGGCACCAACACAGCAATGGCAAGTGCAACAAGAGCAGACACGGCAAGATTAGCACCAACACGCACAACAATGGCAATGACGCCCTTCACACAAGTGATCAACAACCCCACAGGTCAACATGAGCACCATTTTCACAATCAAACAAAAACTGAACCCACCAACTGGGACAATCGCTGAAATGCTTCTTCCACAAGGGCACCAACACGGCAATGACAACAGCCCCCTTCACGCAAGCGATCAACAACCCCACAGGTCAACATGAGCACCATTTTTGAGATCAAACAAAAACTTATCGCCCAAGCAGAAACAATCGCCCAAATGCTTCTTCCACAAGGGCACAGACGTGGCAATGATTGGCTTGTAGGAAGCACGCGCGGCGAAACGGGCAAAAGCTTATCGGTGTGCTTAAGCGGCAATAAAGCGGGTCTTTGGTATGATTTTGCGGAAGGCAGAGGCGGTGACCTTTTAGATCTTTGGTGTGAAGTCAAAGGGATAAGTCTTTCTCAAGCACTAGAAGAAGCGCGTGCCACTCTCAATCTGACGCGTCCAAAACCCTTTATGGCACCCCATCGTTCCTATCGTCGCCCACCAGTTCCCACAGGTGGAACACCGCAAAATTTAGTAAAAACCTATCTCAATCAAGAGCGCCATATTCCCCTAGAGATTTTAAAGCGTTACCGCATAGGAGAAGAGGGGGAAAAAATCATTTTTCCCTTTTATAAGCCGGATGGCACCCTTGCCATGGTGAAAGAACGGCTCGCACAAGCAGGTGCAAAACCGAAACCAACAACAGCACAGTGTGAACCGATTCTCTTTGGCTGGCAAGCTCTTTGCTCCCCAGCACAAGCCCCCGCATCCATACACACCACCCCCACAGCCACGCACACCGCCCCCGCATCCACGCACACCACCCCCACAGCCACGCACACCACCCCCGCAGCCACGCACACCACCCCCGCATCCACGCACACCACCCCCACAGCCACGCACACCACCCCCGCAGCCACGCACACCACCCCCACAGCCACGCACACCACCCCCGCATCCACGCACACCACCCCCACAGCCACGCACACCACTCCCATAAATCAAACATTTGCTTCGACCAATCGAACTCTTGTTATCACTGAAGGAGAAATTGATGCACTTTCCTTAGCAGCCTATGGATATCCGGCAGTTTCTGTCCCGTTTGGAGGAGGCGTTGGTGGAAAACACAACTGGATTGAAAATGAATTTGACAATTTAGAACCTTTTGAGACCATTTTTTTAGCCACCGATATGGACAAACCGGGTGAAGAAGCAGCCCATGAAATTGCCAACCGACTTGGTCGCCACCGTTGCTATCGCGTTTGCTTACCCCGTAAGGATGCCAATGACTGTTTAACTTCTGGTATTGATGCAGCCACCATAAAAGCAGCCTTTTTATCAGCAAAAAGCTTTGCGCCAAAAGGTTTACGCCGCGCCTCAGACTATAAGGATCAAGTGATAGGGCTGTTTTGGCCAACGCCTGAACAGCATGAAGGCTATACGGCTCCCTATCCGAAACTCAATGGGAAATTATATTTCCGTCCAGCGGAATTAACGCTATGGAGTGGTGCAAGTGGTGCCGGCAAGAGTCAACTATTATCAGACTGTATTCCCCATTGGATTTCGCAAAAGAGTCGTCTTTGCTTAGCCTCCCTAGAAATGAAAGGAGAACAATCGCTACGCCGTTTAACAAAACAAACAGGAGGCTTAGAACAACCGACCAGAGAAATGATTGAACGGATTCTTCATTTTTTAGACGACGGGCTGATTCTCTACGAGCATGTTGGTAAATCAAGCGTTGACACACTGCTAGATGTTTTTGACTATTGCCGTGCGCGCTATGGTTGCGATCAATTTATCATCGACAGTCTCATGCGGCTTGGTATCTGTTCAGATGACTATGCGGGACAAGAACAAGCGGTTTATAAGATGGTTGATTGGGCTGTTTTAAACGCCGTTCACATTCACCTTGTCGCCCATGCCCGCAAAGGAGGGCTGGATAAAGAGATCCCCGGCACGGAAGATATTAAAGGGGCCTCAGAAATTGGTGCCAATGCCTTTAACATCATCACCATTTGGCGCAATCGATCCTTAGAAGACAAAATTTTTGCCGCGTCAGGTGAAGAAGAAAAAGCAGAATTAGCCAAACGCCCTGGTGTGATTATGAATATCGCCAAACAACGTTCAGGTGATTTTGAAGGCAAAATTGGTCTTTGGTTTGATCCCAAAACCTACCGCTATCGCTGCTCCCATGAACAGCCCCTCACGCCAAGGCGTTATCTTGAACGCAAAGCCAACGCCCCCCCTCTCCAATAACCAAGCCCATACAACTCTCACACACCTCACACCCTCATAAGCAAACAGAACAATCAACACACCTATGCAGGAATATACCCCATCATCCGAGATCACAAACCAGTCAACCCCCATATTCCTCGCTCCCATACGCGCCAAACTCGCGACCACTCCAACAATGCCGGCAAACACCAAAAGCTTCAAAAGCCACACACAACGCGCCGCCCATTCACTGTGCACCCTTGAAAGCACAATCACGAACAGCTCCAACAATGCAATGATCCCCGCCACTATTAAGGAAATATCCCGCATCGCCTCAGAATACTTTAATTTCTCATAAGCAAAAACAAGAGCAACCACAAAAATGCAGCAAAACACCAACGCCTTCAAAAACACCAACCATTTAACAGTCGTGCTCTTTGCCCCCACCCCGATAAAAACAAAGACAGCACTCACAACACCGCAAAACACCAGCCCTTGCAGAAAGACCTCCCACGTCACAACGGGCATCCCCGTAGTTACATAAACCCAACCAAGAAAAAAACCGACAAGACAACAAAACTTCACTGCCGTTAAAAACACGCCCCGCATAGCAGCCATACGCCCGCTCCTTTATAAACAACACTAGGCACAATGCCTCAAAACGCTGCTCATTTCAAGAACCAATCCCCCATGACACGAAGGCACCTCATTCCCACAGAAGCAAAATCAAGGATAGTTCCAACAATGCACCCCCCACATCACACCACAACGCTTGACTCCCCTTGAACAACGATAGAGATAACACCAAGAGCAATGCCCATCATGAAGCAAAAACACCCACACACTCAAAAATCAAAGCCAGTCCACACCGATCCGCTCTGCTTCCCATCAATAAAATTGCTAACAGCACTAAGAATGAAGCCAACCCCACAACCTTCCAGAACCTTTCCCACGCCCCCCAAGCCTCTTTCTTCCCCCATGAAGAAAAATAAAGACACCCCCAACACGGCCTCAAAACATCACAACCTTCAAGAACCGAGCCCCGATAACCCCAATACACCTCATGCTTTCATCAGAAAAACGAAAGAAAAGTGCCATCATAAAGAGAAACACCTTCACTCAAAAACCAAAGCCATCAAACACCCCTCTACTCCTTCAGAAGCAACAACAATGCCCCCCACAAGACAGCAAAACACCAACGCTTTTAAAATCACGTTTCACGCAACGCTCACCCCACTGCGTCATAAGCAAAAAAAACCGCTCCTTTATAAACAAGAACACTGCCAACAATGCAGCAAAACATCACAACCTTCGAGAACCAAGCCAATATAACACGATCCACCTCACGCCCCCATAAGCACCCCCAAGAAAAAGACCCATCATGCAGGAAAACACCCACTTATTCGAGAACCAAAGCCAGTCCAAACCAATTCGCTCTGTTTGCCTACAAATAAAATCGTCAACAGGGGGAAGAATGAAGCTAGCCCCCGCACACACCCAGAACAATTCCCGCGTAACCCCAAACCTCCTCGATACTCTATAAAGTAAAGCATAGGCACCACAGATGACACCAAAGACAATGCCACAAAACGCCAACCGCTCCAAAAATACACCCCACGTAATGGCCATAGCTCACTCCTTATCAACAACAACACCAACAATACAGTAAAACGCCAACCAATTCAAAAACAACACACCATATGCCCCGCATCTTCTGCTTCCTTATGCACCCGTCCTCTATATGCCTTCCCCTTGATAAACCAAGGACAACTCCAACCATGCAGCAAAACACTTCCATTTCAAGAACCACGCCCATAGCCCCTCAATACCCCTCACGCCTTCATAAGAGAACAAAAGAAAAGCACCATCATGCAGAAAAACATTCACTCATTTGAGCACCAAAGCAAACGATCCCCCTCTCTACTTTCCTCCCTCAGAAATAAAACCGAGGACAACTCCCACAATGCAAACACCACCAATACCGACAAGAACAATCCCCACACAACAGCGATATTCCCGCTCCTTTATACGCACAAACGAAAGACACCGCCGACAATGCAATAAAGCGCCAATCCCTTCAAGGAACAACACCCCATGTACCCCCGCACCCTTTGCCTCCTTATGCGCCCGCCCCTCTATGCCTTCCCCTTGATAAACCAAGGATAGCTCCAATCATGCAGCAAAACACTTCCATTTCAAGAACCACGCCCATAGCCCCTCAACACACATCACTTTTCATAAGAGAACAAAAGAAAAGCACCATCATAAAGAGAAACATCCTCTCATTTGAATACCAGAGCTAGCAAACACACCTCTGCTTTGCTCTCTCAGAAATAAAAACAAGGACAACTCCAACCATGCGAACACCACCAGCACCGGCAAGAACAATCCCCACACAACAGCGATCCCCCCGCTCCTTTACAGGCACAAACGAAAGACACCGCCAACAATGCGGCAAAACACCATCCCCTTTGAGAACGCCTTCTGCTTAAAAGCAAGCGTGCATAAAAATTCCCCTCAAACACCGAGCTATCAGTGCCAACATCCAAACAAAACAGAGCCCCTCAATTTCCTAACACCCAATACTTTCCCAAGGATTCCCCAAGGAGACAATAACCAAAGCTTATCCCCCTCATGCGCCCACAACTACTGACAGCCGATTTTTTTGAACAGAAAATAAAATGATGATTTTGGAGGAGATGACATGAACCATCAAGAGAAAAGAATCAACCAAGAGGACCACAAAAACAACACACACCCTTTTGCTTCCTCCAACCACGGCGAAGAGCAACCGCACATTGGCCACCTAAAGACACAAGAAATTGCTGTTGAAACAAGCAATCCTTATTTTCAACCGGCTCATCGAGAAAGCTCCAGCAATCCGCGCACGATCAAAGCCATTGCCAATGCAAAAAGCCGTCCGATTGCCCTTTTATATGCGAAAGGGCATCTGAGCAAAGCGCAATATAGGGCAGCAGAACGATTTTATCTTTATTGGCGTCAAACTCAAGCAGATCTTCACATGAGCCCTGACTATACACGTGAAAAGGTTGCAAACAGCCAAGGTTACACACACCCTATTGAACGTCAGATAGAAGCCTCCACGCATTTACAAAAGGTCAAAGTTCTGCTTGGTGTTCTTGGCTATTCACTTGTAGAAAAGGTTGTTGGTTACGATCAAGCAATCAAAGAATTAAGCGACTCAAAACGCAAACAAAACTCCCTTGCGGATCATTTACGAGACTGTTTAGACTTACTCGCATTTCATTGGGGCTACGCAAACCAAAAGAGCTCTGTATCATCTTCCACCACAAAGAACACAACAACAAATGAAGACATCCCTCCATACAACCAATAAACCCCAGTGAGCCAATAAAACTCAGTGAGATTGTAAAAGAACGAAACATCAGAGAGAGGACGCAAGCCCGCAAAACGAATCAAAACAACAGCAAGCACCATCGACACCCTTCCATCGCGCACCTTGGCTGGAAATCACACGCACCAAACAGCCCCTCCATCGTACCCCTTGGCTGGAATCACACGCACCAAACAGTCCCTCCATCGCACACCTCTTCACTGGCAATCACACTCCCCCCATCCTTCATCCTCTCGCAAATTCCTTTACCAACAATTAACCTTACTGAAGGCTTTCCATTTTAAAAAAAATTTGCAATTTTTTCAGACTTTTCTACCCAAATTTTCTCATCTGTTATCTGATCATGTTCTCATCAATCGAGTCTATAGCCTTCCCTCTGCTCTCACCCCTAAGCAGATTTTCAAACTTATTTTTTCTTCAAAATTTCATTTTAAAATAAAAGTATTTTCTATAACGACAGAACGATATCTATAACAGAGACTATTGATAGGATGTGTGTTTGAATAAAAATATATTTTACTGCATTGCTTAAAGAAAAAGAACAAATATGGCTCTCTTTTTTTTCTGTCTAATATCTCATTATGTTTATTATTTTAATGCAAGAATTTTATAAGCACATCGCTTATAAATCTTAAATCTTGTATGAAAAAAAAGATCAAGAAACGCCCTAATAAGAGCAGCAAAGGACCCGTATTCTTTGAGATTTTTCAGCTTTTTCCTCTGAGAGCACCTTACTCAATTTATCATAAAATCATCACAATATTGAGGATAATCATCGCAAATATTGAGGATACAGAATAAAGTTTCTATAGAAACTGCGCCAATCACTCGATATAAGATAAGAAAATCTAATCCCTATGGGGTGCATCTAACCCTCATAAGATGCACCCCAATTTACGGGATGCACCAACCCTCATAAAGTGCATCCCGCCCCTCATAGGGTGCATCCAACCCTCATAAGATGCACCCCAAATCTTACGGGATGCACCGACCCTCATAAAGTGCATCCCGCCCCTCATAGAGTGTATCCTACCCCTCATAGAATATACCCCAACCCCTTACGGGGTGTTTGCAGCGCTTATGGATGCTCAGCGCTTATAAGCACCTTGGCTATAGGCACAAAAAGACGTTTTTTCAGCAGCTCTTTTTGTCACCCATTTTGTATGAGTCTCTGTAAAGACTCTTAAAAACAACCTTTATGCATCCATAAAACAGATTCTGAAAGAATTCATTAAGGCAATTAAGGGTTAATTTTGTCAATTTCTAGACAAACTTCTTTCTTTTTCATGTTTGTTGCATTTTTACTATAGGTATTTAACTAAAATTTATATATAATCCATTTTGATATTTATTTCTATAAATAAATATAGGAGAAAAACTATGAATATAAGATATTTTTTCATAGCAAGTGCAATCACCAGTGGCTTAGCTCTTGCACTCCAAGACTCTGATCGTATAGTTAATAAAGAAGAAGCACCAATTGTTTCTCCTTATACTGTTGATGAAGTTGATAAAAATGATTTACAGCTTCTCGAACCAACAAGTGGCTCATTTGATACATCGGATATACTAAAAAACAAAAGTAACTGTTGTAAAAAAGAGAGGGGAATAGATGATTTATATCATACAGGAAAAAATTTACTCTATGCGCTCACTGACTTTTTGCGTTCTGCTATCATGGTTTGCGTACAAATACTTTTTTACAAGAAAATAGGGAGTCTTTTCTAAAGCCCCCCATAGAGCGTCATAGATAAAAATGAAGAGGCCCCAATAAAGATGGGGCCTTATTTTTACTTTACTTCTTTCTCTCAATGAAAAGATTGCTTTGTTTTCTCTTCTCAACAAAAAGGAAACAGAGAGAATGAAAACCTGCCCCAACAGCTTTTCTTTGTACAGCAATCATCTTTTCCTCCACGAGGGAAGGATGAGTTTTTCTTTAAAGCCATAGAGCAATCACTTTGCTACAACTCTTTCCCAGCAAAATTTTTCAAGGAATTTTCAATGCACTTTTTAAAGCATGGTGTTGTTTTCTTATTTTCCTTAAAATTTTTGATTGTAGGAAGTGCCTTTTTTCCTCACTCATGAAGCATCTCAACTAATCAATGCTGACATCGAGAAATTCTAGTTCACCATCCTTGATATAAACGATATCGAAACCGTACTTCTTCTCTTCAACTTTAAAGATCGCTTCCTCATCATACACAATGAATCCTTGTTCCCTTAATTCCTGTCTTTTGCGTTCGGCGCATTTTCTCTGAAAATCTCGTTTTATATTGCACAAATTTGGGTCTCTAAATCTAAAATCCCGATACTCATGAGCGTTCAAGAACAGTTTATCTGCCGCCCGTTCAAGAACAGCGTAACTAAGCTGCTCTGTTTTAGCCACCTCTTGTGCTATCACCATAGCCCGTTCAAGATGGCTTTCGTCAAGATTTGCCGATTCGCTCTCAGCCTCAAAGCCAAGCCGATTGCCTGCTGCCAAGCGTTTTTGATAAGAGCGTAAAGTCTTCCCATCACCAAGCAGCGCAAGAGCTGCAAGATGCGCCAGAGCATAAGGTGCCCCATTGGTTTTAACAGCTAACTGATCCACGTATTCATCAGTTGACCAAATTATAGTGTTGTTTTCCCAAGGCGGCGCACTATAGCGAGAGTGAAACATTTCCTGAAGACGTGTATCATCCATCACCCATTGTAAAGTTTTATCAAGCTCCTGCTTTAAACGCTTCCCCGTCACTCTTTCTTCGAAAATTTCTAGTCCTCTAGCCACAAAACTCAAATGCACCACTGGCAAAATTTGAGAATTATCAGGATTAATGGTCTGGCAAGCTGCGGCAAAAATACCGGTCATAACTAAAAGCCCACGATCAAAATTTGGGCAATCTTTGCTCATTTCGTCATGTTCGTCATTTTCATCATGTTCGTCATTATAGAGAAACTGCACTTCGCGATCGGGCAAGAAGAGGGTAGCCAAATGATCCCCTCGTCCCTCGATTTCCACCGACCACCCCAAGCTCTTTAAAAGCGCTGTCGCACTTTCCATGGTCAGAACTTCGTCATCATCAACAACTTCATAAAGCTCTTCTTGTCCTTCTTCTCCGCCATTTTGCTCATCCATATCTCTTTCCCTCATGACTTAACAAAGATTGTATTCTACTCTTGCAACACTTTTTTCAGTTCTCCTCTCACGCGGCTATACAGTCTCGCCTGCTTAAAGACACCATAATAAAAATATAAAATAGCCATGCTAAAAGGCGAAATATACGTTACCGCACAGACAAGCACGAGAGAAAAAAATGCGATAACAGTCTCGTACCTATGCCCCTTATTGCTCTTTTTATACCGGTTATTTTGGTGCCAAGGTATTTTCTCCCATTGCGGATTGACTCCTTTTAATTTTCCTACATTTTTTTCCAACAAAACCAATAAGATGACGTAAAGTATGATCATAATCGGGATCAAAGCAAGAACACAGACGGCAAAAACTTGCCAATACACTAAGAGAGAAAAAAGTGTAGTCTCCGCCCATACTGTAAATTTCCATTTTGCGAAGGATGGCATAAAGAGAATCCTATTCCACAGCTCAATGATAAGTGAGAGGGAACAAATGACGATAATTTCTCTCGGAGAAAGAAGAACTTTCTCGATAAAAAAGCGCCTTTTGTCGTAAAATTCTGCATTTTTCTGCTTCATTTCCCCTGCTTTTCCCCTCGGCTCTTTTTGACCATAACGCAATTCCCCCTACCGCTTTTTTACCCCGTTTTTTACCATGAAACATTGATTGCGGACATTCCAAGCTCTTTAAAAGCGCTGTCCCCCTTTCCATGGTCACAACTTCGTCATCATCAACAACCTCATAAAGCTCTTCTTATCCTTCTTCTCCGCCATTTTGCTCATGCATATCTCTCTCCCTCTCATGACTTTACAAAAGTTGTCTTCTGTTCTTGCAACGCTCCTTTCAGTTCTCCTTTCACGCGGCTATACAGTCTCGCCTGCTTAAAAACACCATAAGAAAGTTCTAAAAGGAGCAGGGTAAAAAGAGAAATATACACGGTCACAAATCCAAGCACGATAGCAAAGAGTATGCTAACAATCTCGTAGTGATCCTCCCTGTTACTTTTTTTACACCCGTTGTTTTGAAGCCAGGGTATTTTCTCCCATTGCTGATTGACACCTTTTAATTTCCGCATATTTCTTTTCGACACACCCCATAAGATGAGGCAAAGTATGATCATAATCGGTATCGAAGCGAGAACACAGATGGCAAAAACTTTCCAGTACATCAGGAGAGAAAGAAGCATAGTCTCCTCCCACGCTGTAAATCCCCCCTCCATTATAAATTTCTCTTGTGCCAAGGATGGCATAAAGAGGATTCTACTCCCCAGCACAATAATGAGTGAGAGGAGACAAATGACGATATTTTCTCTCGGAGAAAAAGGGAAGTCCTCGAAAAAAGAGCGCAGTATATGATAAAATGTTGGATTTTTCTGCTTCATTTCCCCTGCCCTTTCCCCTCTGTTCTTTTTGACCATAACGCAATTCCCCTTTCACTTTTGACTTCGTTTTTTTACCATAAAACACTTTTTACAAGAGCACAATTTTTAAGGACATGTCCATTTTATTGACATTCCAAGCACTCTCTATGCTTTTTCACCGCTCTGTCTAATAACCCAGTCACCTTAGAATACAACCTCAAACGCTTGAGAAAAGAATAATACAGCGCAATCACGGCTATCGTTAAAAAAACATCAAGGATTATCGCCACAAAAGGCAAGAGAAAGTTTAATTCCACCATAGTCCTCCCCATGAGATGAGTCATTTTTTTCCCTCCTAGCCTTTCTCTTGCTAAAGAATTTTCTCTTGTTGTCGGGTTAATTCCTCCAACTGCAGGATCTTTTTTTTCAACTCAGATGTTAAGAGGGCACGAAGCACTAAAATAACAGGAACCATTAGCAAAACACATGCCGAGATCAAAAACAACAGCGAAAAAAGCAAGCTAAAAACTTCTAACCCCTTACTGTTGACAGGACGATTCAGTTCCCACCAAAAAGCGCTATAAAGCCCCGCCTTAAAAACTATAATGATAAGAGAAATGGAGGATATAATGAGCGTATCTTTCCAAGAACACGCCAGCCATTTTTTGAATATAAGGGACCTTTGCTCTGTCTCGAGAATTGAATTTTGGCACCCTGACTTTTTTTCACGTCTTTCAAGATGACAAAAGCACTGGAGAGACTCTTTCCCCCCATTCCTTTGTTTTTTCACGCGGCAATACACTCTCAAACGCTTGAAAAAAGCATAATAAGGCAGCACGATGACCATATTAACAAAGATGCCAAAGACCACGGTATTAAGAAACAGGCACAAAGTAAACGGTGTTGTAAGCAGCAGAGTTGCTAATCCCATAGCCCTTATCCTTGAACCGATTCATCTTGCTCCGTTGCCTGTTCTCCTTGCTGTTTTGTTTTGTTCAATTTCCGCTCTCGTATGCTGTGAATTCCCCAAAGGATAGAAAAAGATGTGAGAAGACAGAGCCAAATTAAAACCGGAAGAAGAAAAATAGCATGCCCCACACCACTCCATCCCTGCAATATCTGTATGGCAGTCTTTGCACAAGCTTGGACCTCTAAAGCCATTATGATGGAAAATGCGCAGGACATGATGACAAAGCTGCGTAAGATTATTTTATAATTTCTAAAAGAAAAAACCGATAATTTTTTATATGAAAAAGAAGACAATTTTTTATAAGATGCTGAATTTTTCTTCTTCATGTTTTCCCCTACTTGTTACCCTTTCATTGTTCTTAAAGTTTTTATCCTCTTCTTGATCGCCTAAAAAAGAGCTGTTATTTTTCTCCACACTGGACTGCTTTAAGCTGTTTTTTTAAGCCTCCACTTTTTACCCTCCATAAATTATAATTCCCCATCCCTTATTGCGGAAGTTACCCCTCAGCCCCATTGTTCAACGTTTTGCTTTCGCAATCAGCACCCAAAAAGAGACAATCGTGCTGAGTATCTTTGTTATCCACTTCATAGATATTTTCTCATCATACACAATAAAACCTTGTGCTCTTCATTGTTGTTTTTCTCCTCAACAACTTTTTTATGCCAAGCCCTCTTTTTATTGTAAACGCCCCTTTATTGATTGCACAACTCTTAAGTCTCTCGCTCTGCAAGTCTGAGTGCACTTCACTTTCAGGAACAATTTTCAACCTGTTCCAGCAACGCATCACTGAGTTGCTTTGTCTTTTCCCTCTCTTTTCCCATTACAGCACGTTCAAGATGCATTTCTCTATTCTTTTTCTCAAAGCCAAGATGATTGTCTCCAACGGATTTTCCCCAAACGGATTTTCCAAGTCAAGTTCCAAAGTCAATTTCCCCAAATTGCTCTCTTTGCACAAAGCTTTGTCTGTAAGAGCACAAATCTCCACCTCACCAAGTAAAGCAAGCCCCCCAAAATACCACTAAGCATAAGAGGCTCTCTTGATTTTGCCTTTGTTCCAAAAAGGAAATTTCCTAAAAGAAGGCTCCTTTTCCAAGGGAGGGGTGCCCATGAGTAACGCAGCAATGCATGAAAAGCAATTTCTCACCACCCCTTTTTGCTTCATCAAGCACCGGTTTCAAGCACCCTCTACGCACCTTTCTTGAAAAGTTTCCAATTCCTTCACCACAAAATCCCATTAAAATCCCGACAAAATCTTAGAATTGTTCGGATCAAGCGTGTCATAAATCATGAGAAGAAGACCGCTCATAACGCACAAACCACAATCAAATTGGAGCTATCTTTCCCTTTCTCATCACGACAATCCTCTCTTTTCTCGTCCTTAGAATTCTTCATTCTCTCATCATGACACAGATACAACACTTCACGACCGGATCAATGCATGCGTGCCAGAGGATCACTTTTTTCTCATTTTCTCAATTTCATTCACCAATCACAAATTCTTTAAAAGCGCTATCGCACCTTCCATAGCCAGAATATCATCATATTCACAAAGCTCTTCGCGGACTTCTTCTTCACGCATCTGCTGAATTATTCCCCTCACCTATGGGCGGCACAAACATTATATCATGAAGCACTTTTTTCAGTTCTTTTCTGACCTGGTAATACAATCTTGCCCGCTTAAAGACAGAGTAATAAAGTGCAAAAATGAACATGTTAATGAAAAATACAAAGTCAACCACGAGCCGTATCACGGACATGATCGCTGCAAGATTATTTTCCATTTCCCCTACTGCTCCTGACTCATTTTTTCGCGTTGCCGAATTGCTTCTTTCAGTTTTTTGATATTTTTTTTCAAAAGAACGCCCAATATAATACGAAGCACCACCATAATTGGTATCAGACTAACAACACATCCCGCTATAATGGCCCAAATAAGCCCAGCAAGAGCAAGAGTCGTATTTTGCCACTTTGTCAAGTCCAACCCTAACCAGAGCAGCACGATAAACATCACAGAGATAGCAGTAAAGCAGAAGATAACTTTATACTCTCTCATTGAGAGACGCGCTTGCTCGAAGAAAAAAAAGCGTGGCTCTTTTTTAAGTTCTAAATTTTTTTGCTTCATTTTCCCCCGCTCTATCTTTTATTCTCAAATTTCTAATTTCTTTTCATCTCTTATAAAAGAGTTATTCTCTATAGAAGGGTTATTTATTTTTCTCAAGACGTAATTGCATCCGCCCCCTTTCTAACCATAAATTTAATTGCCCATTTTTCGTCATGAAAAGATTAAAACAAGATTTTTTGCGTTTTTCAAACCAAAGAGCGCTCCTTCATCACCCCCATGAAATTCCTGTTTTTTTATTGTTCTTTTCACTGTCAGTTCTTTTCACTTTCAACGATATACTCTTTATTGACACGAATTGCAGGGCTTTCTCAGTTCTGAGAGCAAACCAACTCTGTATAAACACTCGGACTGCTTCTCATTTCAAGCAAAGCGTAACAGACTTGCTTTGTCCTTTCCTCTCTTCTTCCCTCACAAAACACATTCAAGATGGCTTTTGGTACCTTTGCAGAGCCAATATTGATACTGGTAAGGGACTACACCGGTAGGACGATACCCGTAGGACTAGATCGGTAGGACTAGATCGGTAGGACTCTACAAACAATATTGACATTGAAGATACTCTCATCACAGAGACTCCCACTAAAATCAAGTAGTTGATGACCTCTCAAAAAGCTTTTATGGTAAAATAATTCTAGGATCTCAACATCGCTAAGCACAGCGAAAATCGTAAAAGACAATAAAGCATCCTGCAAGAAAATGCTTCACGGGGTTCCCATCACAGGGAGTCATTGCGCCAATGATTTTGCCCCATAGATCTTCCCTCTTAAAAAAGAAGCATAGAGCGCAACAACGCCCCCGAGCGACCAAATCAAAAATGATGGCTCGAAAAAACAGCCATGAAGAACGACGAAACAAGTCTCGCTTTAGGTTTGATTTTAAAAGCTTCCCTTGCCACTACTTACAGTCCCCCACTTGGCAGGTCTCCGCTTGGGCAAGATGACGAGAGCGCCTATTTTTCTGACTGCTGGCTCTCTGCTTCTAACTGCTGAATCATTTTTTGCAATTGACGCGTCACTATAAGCTGGAGCACCCAAATAATCGGAGAGCATAAAACAGCACAGCCAAGAATCCATGCAAGCGGCTGTAAAATTGTGAAGGAAAAGGAATCATAGCCCCACGCACTCAAAAATCCTACAACAATGGCTATCGGAGCCGTCGTCATGATTGCAGCGATATAAAATATTCTTTTATAATCTTGCCAAGAAAGAGAAAGCTGTTCTTTATCAAACATGGAAGACTCTTTTATCTTGTTTATCTTGCTCTTGTTTTTCTTGAGATCTCTGCAACCACACTATCGCGTTCTTGCAGCACGCGCTTGAGCTCCTGTTTGGCTTTACAAGACAATTTTGCGTTCTTGATCAACAGGGAAAAAAGCACCAAAGCTGGCATAATAGTTAGAACACCGGCGATTGTCGAAGTCAAAAAACGTAACGTCATTAATGCTATAAAACTACTGGTCATCGTTTACCCCTATCGTACCCTTTATATAGAGAGCTTTATCGCGTTGTTTAATTGCTTCTTCCAATTGTTGATTGACTTCTCTCAATTTGCCATGAGATCTTAGACAGAGAACCCCAAGAATGAGTGTGAAGAACATCAGACACCCTGCTATAAAATTTGGAAGAAAGGTTATAAAAGCCTTCGCATCACTGCTCTCCCCAATCATGCTCAAGAAAGGGGGTAGACTCTGTAAAATTCCAAAGAGAATAGAGATAAACAACAGCATTTTATATTTTTTACGACCAAAATCTAGAGATTCTATAAAAGAAAAGGAGCCAAACCCTGTATTAAGGGCTGAATTTTGGCTCATTTTTCCTCTCTCCTGAAAACTTAGCGGCATCTTCTTTTTCATCTCTCTCAGTAGACTGAAATACAATCTCGCACGTTTAATAACAAAATAAGGAAGCCCGATGATAACCATAAAGAATAAAATGGCCATTATGATGAGCCCTAAAAGACCCCAATATCCGATAAACAAAAGCACTTTTTTCCCTCTCGTATTCTATAGACTTAATCAGTCTAGCAGCACCTTAAGAAAACTGTTCTAATCTTTTCATTATTTTTTTCACTTTCTGATTAAGCATAGCGTAGAGTATCAGAATCACCGGTAAAGAGAAGGCAAACAAAGCCCAAACCAAAGCCATTAATACAGCTGTAAAGCCATAAACGAAAAACCCTACAGGATGACTTTGAAAAAACTGTTTCATCACTTGACTGACGTCCATTCCCATCAATCCCACCACCCCAACCCACACAGCTGAGATTATGATGGGCGCAGACATTATAAGAAAGACAATCAAAGAGGAAATGAATATTCTTTTATAATCTTTTCCTGAAAGAGCCAAAAACTCTTTAAATGCAAGGGGATTAGTTTGCATATCACAGAGTATAGTCTGCACTCTTTTGTCTGTTTCATGCCCATTGAAGCCCAGTGTTTCCCTGTTTTGTAGTTTCTTAAAGAACTTAGAAAACGCTCTCAAACGCATAGCACGCTTCACAAAAGAATAATAAAGTGCAAGAATTGCCATAACAGCACAAACACCCGCTATGAGGTAAACGATACCCATTGACACAATGAACACTATTGCGGTTGATATTACAAAAAAATCCACCTTTTTCTCCCTATGGTCTTCTATAAAGCAATTGGTTTTCTTGGCTATTTTGGTGATTTTTCCAATTGCCGAACCATTTCTTTCAAGTTCCGATTTAAAATGATGAATAAGAATAAAAGGCTAGGAAAAATTATTTGAATCCAGCCAAGGATTGCTTGTGGTAAGAAACAGAGAAAAGCCCAAACGCCATTCCATCCCGCAGCACGCCACAATTCTTCTGTATGCTTTCCATCTGACGATAACTGTCCTTGGAATATTTCTTTAAGATTTTCCAGAAACGTTCCTTGCTTTTGTGTCTGAACCATGTCTTGAAGCTGTTCATTAGAGATCACGTGAAAATAATCCAGAGGATTGATGTAGTATGTAGCAACAGTAGCCAACAAGACTAACACAGCCAAACAAAAGATGAGGATATAATCTTCTGCCGAGAAAGCCATCTTCTTTTTGAAAGCAAAAAGCTGCGCTCTCTCAAACGTTCCCTGAGGGACAGAAGCCGTCCCCCCACGATTTTGTAAAGATTGCTGGTGTGGTTTATCTATCATCACGCTGAGATTCCCCCCTTCTTAAAGATTTTAGACGCTCACCAAAGTGAAGCCTCTGCTAAAAACTCTTCTTACAACCATGCACTTTCTCTCATATCATGCTTTTCAGTTTCTCAACAAAACGAGGAACAATGCCACACATTTTAAAAAGAATCACATGACATAAACGAACACAGTCAAAGTAAGGAGTTCCTTTAACACCCCAAATAGGAAAAGTAAAACACTTAAAAGAGAAACGCATTGATAACTTTCCCCCTCTCCTATTCTTTTCCCTTTTTAGCACTCTACAGAGAAATGACTCTCTCCTTATAATCGAGCCATCTTGTTATCGAATTGCCTTTGATTATTTTTATTGTTTTTTCTCAATGCTGAATCCCTTTTCCCTCACAAAGCAAGAAGGATGCAGACCAGCAAATCAGAGAAACACTGACAAAACATACTCTAAGCAGCATTCACCCACAACACGGATGATGCCCCCATGCGCTTTACTTTTCCAATTGTATTGCATTAAAAAGCGTTAAATCCTGCTAAAAAGAGAACGTAAAACGAGAGGAAGAAACCTTTGCCCCTCTCTATCTCTCACTTAATCAAGGAACAAGCCGGCATCATCATGATATTTTCTCGCTTCCAAGGGTCTGTTTGCCAACTTCTAATGGTGCGAGAGCCCTTGCATCAAGACGATTCATGAGAGGCATTTCAACGCCTTTTCGCCCAGAGTTACCCCCCCCACAACAATCCCCTTTATAAGGAGCAAGAAGATTGTTTTGATGGATTCAATTAAAAGGGTTTAAAAGAGAAGAATCTTACGCTCTTCGAACCTGTCATTCCAGGTGCAAACGATGAATTCTCTTCATAAATCAATGTATTAATTAAGCAAGCACTCTTTAGAGGGTGCCCTCTCACACCTTTATCAGACAGAGGATCATTTTATTTCATCCATAAGTTTTATTAGACCCATAAGTAAGTTTGATTTCACCCAGTCGATTGGATCGTCAATACAAAGCCCAAGAAATCAACACTAAGAGCAATCACCCCACATCAAAGCAAACGAATCCTTTTTATAAAAAGAACAGTCCCTTTCTTTGTATGATAAACCACACTTTACGCAGCACAATTTTCGTGTGGAGCGCAAGATTACCGTGCAAAAGAGCCCTTTATTATCTCTTTTCAAAATGACCGCTTTTCAGAACGGCATTTCTGAAAACGCCTCCCCTTGTTACAACCCTCAGAGAAAAAAAACGAAAGACGAAAAAGACGCTTTCGACCTTTTCCTTAGATTCTTCTCCGAAAGGAGCATTTTTTTGAAGGCAAGGAGCAAAGCTCTTTTTTCAATTTTGAGCTCTCCCCCTTCTCTTCTCATTATGTCTTTTCACCATGCCTTTTACAAGAAGACGCTTTATCAGCATACTCTACGAGCATATCTTTGTTTCTATGACTTTTTAACTCTTCTTGTTGAGTTCTTCATCCATTCTAAGATACAATCTTAAACGTTTGACAAAAAAGTAATAAATTCCGACCAGAACCATACTATTTAAAACAGCAATGATGATAAGACCAAAAAAGGCAAGAATACCCAACAATAGTGTAATAAGAATCATTTTTTCCCCCTATCGTGTTTGTGCAACAGCAGATTCATTTTGCTGTTCAGATGATTTTTCCAATTGCTGAAACATTGCTTTCAAACGTCGATCAATGATGAAATGGAGGATCAAAACAACCGGTAAGAAGATGACAGCCAACGCCCATAGAAAAGTCGGCAAGAAGATTATGAAATCCATAAAGCCCTCGCCCCCAGTATAAATTCCTCCAACAAATAATCCGAAGAAAAACATAGGCAGATACACGGCTCGAAGGGCCCCTAAGATCAACAAAACGAGAGCGATGCACAAGATTATTTTATAATCTTTCATCGAAAGCACCATATCCCCTTTGAAGGACAAGAGCTTAGATCCCTTACCATATGCTGCGGCGCCCTTTTGCGTTTTGGCATATTCGCGTTGTGCTTGTGATTTGTCTTGTGGTGGTATATTTTCATTTGTCATGCTGACATTACTCCGCTTTTTTTCATTTTTTTTACAAACCAACTCTTACGAGACACTTGCCTAGAGCTTTTTCACGGATTTTCCCCCCATATTCAACATGTATAAGAAAACACGCACATACCAATGAACAGCACGAAATGCCATGAACCCAATTCAGCACGAACACCCTAACTTTTCGCACCCCTTGGCTCTTTGCACCCAATGAAACAAAACAGCCAACGCCCATTCACAAGTATTTGACAGCTTTATGCATTAAGGATTCGTTTACCAGTCTTAATAAAACTTTTCAATCCCTTCTTTTGCGTTTTCCTTCACAAGTTTTTTCCAGATCTCAAGCACTGGTTAACACCGGCACTGGTTAACACCGGCACTGGTTAACACCGGCACTGGTTAAC
>NZ_JBTTDJ010000011.1:0-57988 GCF_055796165.1 Bartonella sp. EBT8 | reverse complement strand
AAAACGCCTCTGTTATTAAGAGGTGTTTCTGCATGACAGGGAAATAAGAGAGCATGAACAGTCAAAATATCCGCATTCGCTTAAAGGCATTTGATCACAGAATTCTTGATACATCGACACGTGAAATTGTGTCGACTGCCAAGCGTACTGGTGCAAATGTGCGTGGTCCTATTCCGCTTCCAACGCGGATTGAGAAGTTTACAGTGAATCGTGGTCCGCACATCGATAAGAAGAGTCGTGAGCAGTTTGAAATGCGTACACATAAGCGTCTTCTTGATATTGTTGATCCAACACCGCAAACAGTGGATGCGCTTATGAAGCTCGATCTTTCTGCTGGTGTGGATGTAGAAATTAAGCTCTGAGGTTTGAGGACAGAAGGAACAGACCCGATGCGTTCAGGTGTAATAGCACAGAAGCTGGGCATGACCCGTATTTATAATGAAGCTGGTGAGCATGTGCCGGTAACAGTACTTCGTTTGGAGAATTGTCAAGTTATTGCTCAGCGTACAGTTGAAAAGAATGGTTATACTGCTGTTCAATTAGGTGTAGGCTTTACCAAGGTTAAAAATACTTCACAAGCTCTTCGTGGACATTTTGCTAAGGCTTCTGTTGAGCCAAAAGCAAAAATAGCGGAGTTTCGTGTAAGCCCCGATAATCTCCTTGATGTCGGTACTGAGATTACCGTGGAGCATTTTGTTCCAGGACAGAGGGTCGATGTGACTGGTACGAGTATTGGTAAAGGTTTTGCTGGTGTTATGAAACGGCATAATTTTGGTGGACATCGTGCATCGCATGGTAATTCAATCACACATCGTGCTCATGGTTCGACAGGACAGTGTCAAGATCCTGGTAAGGTTTTTAAAGGCAAGAAAATGGCTGGCCATATGGGGCAAGTTCGTGTGACGACGCAGAATATTGAGGTTGTTTCTACAGATATTGTGCGTGGTTTAATTTTGGTACGTGGTGCTGTTTCGGGATCTAAAGGTGCTTGGATTTTGATACGGGACGCTATAAAAAAACGTCTTCCTGATAATGTACCTAAGCCCGCTGGTATTCGCTGTCTTGAGAAAGAGAAAACGGAAATGGTTACTCCAGTGATGGAAACCTCTGTAACTGAGGGAGCTGAGTAATGGATCTTGTAATTAGAACCCTTGATGGAAATGAAGTTGGTAAGTTAAAGGTTTCTGAAGGTATTTTTGGTCTTGTTCCGCGTGAGGATATTTTGCAACGTGTTGTTCGTTGGCAACTTGCTCGTCGTCAACAGGGAACGCATCAATCGCAGGGACGATCTGATGTGTCACGAACAGGAGCAAAGATGTTTAAACAGAAAGGAACTGGGCGAGCTCGGCACTCATCTGCTCGTGCGCCGCAGTTTCGAGGTGGAGGTAAGGCGCATGGTCCTGTTTTTCGGAGTCATGCATATGATCTTCCTAAAAAGGTTCGTGCGCTCGGGGTGCGTCTTGCTTTGTCGGCAAAATTAAAAGCAAATAATTTAATTGTTGTTGATGATTTAAGTGTTAAGGATGCTAAAACGAGAATCCTTGTTTCTCATTTTTCTAAACTTGGATTTGATAATGCTCTTTTAGTTGGCGGCAAGGAGATTGATGTTAGTTTTTTTCGTGCAGCATCTAATATTCCTAATGTTGATATTTTGCCAATTCAAGGAATTAATGTTTATGATATTTTGCGTCGCAGCAAACTTGTTTTATCAAAAGCAGCTGTAGAGGCTCTTGAGGAGCGTTTTAGATGACAGACCTTCGCCATTACGATATAATTGTTAGTCCAGTTATTACTGAAAAGTCGACTATGATTTCTGAATATAATCAAGTTGCTTTTAATGTTGCGCCGAAAGCGACAAAGCCTGAGATTAAAGCTGCTATTGAAGCTCTTTTTAATGTTAAAGTTAAAGCGATTAATACGATAGTTCGTAAGGGCAAAGTAAAGCGTTTCAAAGGAATCGTTGGTCGGCAGAGTGATGTCAAAAAAGCGATCGTAACGTTGGCCAGTGGTCAGTCTATCGACGTTTCGACAGGTCTTTAAAGGGGCTCGGAGATAAAAACAATGGCACTTAAGCACTTTAATCCAACTACACCTGGGCAGCGTCAACTTGTTATTGTAGATCGCTCTTGTCTTTATAAAGGTAAGCCTGTAAAAACGTTGACAGAGGGACTATCGTCAAAGGGTGGACGCAATAACCGTGGTCGCGTTACTGCTCGTTTTCAAGGTGGTGGACATAAACGCAGCTATCGCTTTGTTGATTTCAAGCGTCTTAAACGGGATGTTACTGCAAAAGTTGAGCGTTTGGAATATGATCCGAATCGGACTGCTTTCATTGCGTTAATACGTTATGAGGATGGACAGCTAAGCTATATCCTTGCACCACAGCGTCTTGGTGTTGGTGATTCTATTATAGCTGGTTCAAATGTTGATGTTAAACCAGGTAATGCGATGCCTCTTGGTAATATGCCGGTGGGTACGATTATCCATAATGTTGAAATGAAGCCGGGAAAAGGTGGTCAAATTGCACGTTCAGCTGGCACTTATGCGCAATTGGTTGGACGAGATCAAGGGATGGCTATTCTTCGTCTTAATTCTGGAGAGCAGCGTTTGGTATCTGGGAGTTGTTTTGCAACTGTTGGTGCAGTTTCAAATCCTGATCATGGGAATATTAATGATGGTAAGGCGGGGCGGTCGCGTTGGCGTGGTAGGCGTCCACATGTTCGTGGTGTTGCTATGAATCCTGTTGATCATCCACATGGTGGTGGTGAGGGTCGTACATCGGGGGGGCGTCATCCGGTGTCTCCTTGGGGTAAGCCTACAAAAGGTAAGCGTACCCGCTCCAACAAAGCCACTGATAAATTTATTATGCGTACGCGTCATCAGCGCAAGAAATGAGAAAGGTAGTCTGAAGTGGTTCGTTCAGTTTGGAAAGGTCCGTTTGTTGACGGCTATCTTCTTGGAAAAGCAGAAAAGGTCCGTGCAAGTGGGCGCAATGAGGTTATTAAAATATGGAGCCGTCGCTCTACTATTTTGCCGCAATTTGTTGGTTTAACTTTTGGTGTTTACAACGGTAATAAGCATATTCCTGTTTCTGTTTCTGAAGAGATGGTTGGGCATAAGTTTGGTGAGTTCGCTCCCACGAGGACTTATTATGGGCATGGTGCAGATAAAAAAGCGAAGAGGAAATAGGAATGGGAAAAGCTAAAGTTCCGCGCCAGCTTAAGGATAATGAAGCAAAGGCGGTTACGCGGACAATTCGTGTTAGTCCACAAAAGCTTAATTTGGTTGCTGCAATGATTCGTGGTAAAAGAGTTAATGTTGCGCTCGCTGATTTGACATTTTCACGGAAACGTATTGCTGAAACTGTGAAAAAAACTCTTGAATCAGCGATTGCAAATGCAGAGAATAATCACGATCTTGATATTGATTCGCTCATTGTTGCCGAATCTTATGTTGGTAAGTCGATTGTGATGAAACGTTTTCATGTTCGTGGTCGTGGACGCGCTAGTCGAATTGAACGTTCATTTTCGCATCTTACTATTATTGTTCGTGAAGTTACCGAAAAAGTGGAGGCTGCATAATGGGTCAGAAGATCAATCCAATAGGACTTCGTCTTGGAGTTAATCGGACTTGGGATTCCCGTTGGTATGCTGATAGTGGTGAGTATGGGCGTCTTCTTCATGAGGATTTAGCAATTCGTTCATATGTGCTTGAAGAGTTAAAGCAAGCGGCTGTTTCTAAGGTTGTTATTGAACGTCCTCATAAGAAATGTCGTGTGACGATTCATTCGGCACGTCCAGGCTTGATTATTGGTAAAAAAGGTGCTGATATCGAAAAGCTTCGTCGTAAGCTTTCGGAAATGACAAATGCTGAGGCTTCGTTGAATATTGTAGAAATTCGTAAGCCGGAAATTGATGCTACGATTATTGCACAGTCAATTGCTCAGCAATTAGAGCGTCGTGTTGCTTTTCGGCGCGCGATGAAGCGTGCAGTTCAATCAGCTATGCGTCTTGGGGCGGAAGGGATTCGTATCAACTGTTCTGGTCGTCTTGGTGGTGCTGAAATTGCTCGTATGGAATGGTATCGCGAAGGTCGTGTTCCACTTCATACCTTACGTTCTGATGTTGATTACGGTACGGCAGAAGCTAAGACTGCTTATGGTATTTGTGGTGTTAAGGTTTGGGTCTTTAAGGGTGAGATACTTGAACATGATCCGATGGCTTCGGAGCGTCGTGCTACGGAAGCTGATCATTCTGGTTCTTTATCGAATCGTCGCCGCGAAAATGCTTAGTTTTTGTGATTGAACTAAAATTTGGAGTAAAGAGCAATGTTGCAGCCAAAGCGCACAAAGTTCCGTAAGCAGTTCAAGGGCCGTATTCACGGTGTTTCGAAGGGTGGTACGGATTTGAATTTCGGTGCTTACGGACTGAAGGCTGTTGAGCCTGAGAGGATTACTGCCCGTCAAATTGAGGCGGCGCGTCGTGCGATTACACGTTACATGAAACGTTCTGGTCGTGTGTGGATTCGTATTTTTCCAGATCTTCCAGTTACATCTAAGCCGACTGAAGTTCGTATGGGGAAGGGTAAAGGAAGTGTTGATTATTGGGCTACTCGTGTTGCGCCTGGGCGTATCATGTTTGAGCTTGATGGGGTTCCTGAAGATGTAGCGCGTGAGGCATTAAGATTGGGTGCTGCGAAGTTACCTATTAAAACGCGTTTCATCCAGCGTATTGCTGAATAAAGAGGTAAAGCGATGAGAGCCACAGAGTTACGGGCGCAAACGCTCGACCAAATGAAAGATGAATTGGTTAAGTTGAAGAAAGAGCAGTTTAATTTGCGCTTTCAGAAAGCAACGGGTCAATTAGAAAAGACTGCACGTGTTAGGCAGGTTCGTCGTGATATCGCGCGTGTTAAAACTTTTCTTCGTCAGAAGATAAACGAAAGTAAGGTTTAAGGAAATAAGAGATGCCTAAACGCGTTTTGCAAGGTGTTGTCGTAAGCGACAAGAGCGATAAAACTGTAGTTGTTAAGGTGGAACGGCGTTATTCCCATCCACTTCTTAAGAAGACTGTTAGACAGTCTAAAAAATATAAAGCGCATGATGAGAACAATCAGTTTAAGGTTGGTGATCAAGTTTCTATTCAGGAATCTAAACCAATTTCGAAAGATAAATGTTGGATTGTTCTGAAAGGCAGTGTAGCGTAGTTCATTGGGTTTATTGTTATAAAATTTAACGGTGGATTTCTTTCTATTGGTAGTTTTTGGACAATAACTTTATTGTTATTTGGCAGGCAAATCCGGGTGTGTTAGAGACATAACCGGATATAAATGTTAAGAGAAGGTGGCCAGTCATGATTCAGATGCAAACAAACCTCGACGTTGCCGATAATTCTGGTGCTCGTCGTGTCATGTGCATCAAGGTGTTAGGCGGTTCAAAGCGAAAATATGCTTCGGTCGGCGACATTATTGTTGTTTCAGTCAAGGATGCTATTCCTCGTGGCCGTGTTAAAAAAGGTGATGTGATGAAAGCTGTGGTGGTTCGTACTGCTAAGGATATTCGTCGTGCGGATGGTAGCGTTATTCGTTTTGATAGTAATGCTGCTGTTTTAGTTGATAATAAGAAAGAGCCGATCGGTACACGTATCTTTGGACCAGTTCCTCGCGAACTTCGTGGTAGGAATCATATGAAGATCATTTCCCTCGCTCCTGAAGTGTTATAAGGAGTGGTTGTTATGCAAAAGATTCGAAAAGGTGATAAGGTCGTCGTTTTATCCGGTAAGGATAAAGGGTGTAGTGGTGAAGTAATTAAGGTGAATCCAAAGGAAAATAAAGCTTTTGTTCGTGGCGTTAATATGATTAAACGTCATCAACGTCAAACGCAAAAACAAGAGGCTGGTATTATCTCGAAGGAAGCTCCAATCCATCTGTCTAATTTGGCGATTGCTGATCCTAAAGATGGTAGACCTACCCGTGTAGGTTTTCGTATGAATGCAGATGGTAATAAGATTCGTTTTGCCAAGCGTTCGGGAGAGTTGATTAATGGCTGATGAAAAACAAGCACCGCGCATGAAGACGCATTATTTTGAAGTTGTTCGTAAAACGCTTCAAGAGAGGTTTAGTTACAAGAATGCGATGCAAATTCCGCGGGTTGATAAAGTTGTGGTTAATATGGGGATTGGTGAGGCAACTGCTGATTCTAAGAAGCCCTCTATTGCTGCTGGGGATTTGGGTTTGATAACAGGTCAAAAGGCTGTTGTTACTCGTGCACGTAACTCCATTGCGACCTTTAAGGTCCGTGAAGGAATGCCACTTGGGGCTAAAGTTACATTGCGTAAAGATCGTATGTTTGAGTTTTTGGATCGTCTTGTTACGATTGCACTTCCACGGGTTCGTGACTTTCGTGGTCTGAATCCCAAAAGCTTTGATGGTCATGGTAATTTTGCTATGGGTATTAAAGAGCACATTGTGTTTCCAGAGATCAATTATGATAAAGTTGATCAAATTTGGGGCATGGATATCATCGTTTGTACGACAGCGAAAACGGATGATGAGGCGCGTGAATTGTTGCGTGCTTTTAATTTCCCTTTTCGTTCGTAACGGCAAATGTAGCGAGGTAAGGTTATGGCCAAAGTAAGTGCCGTTGAAAAAAATAAGCATCGTGAAGTGATGGTAAAACGTTATGCTGCGCGTCGTGCGCGTTTGAAAGCGATAGTTATGGATCAGAAGCTTCCTCTTGAAGAGCGTTTTAAAGCTTCTGTTCAGTTAGCTAGGTTGCCACGTAATTCTGCTAAAGTTCGTGTTCGTAATCGTTGTGAGGTTTCAGGGCGTCCACGGGCTTATTATCGTAAATTAAAAATGTCGCGGATTGCATTGCGGGAACTTGGCTCTATAGGCCATATTCCAGGCATTGTTAAGTCTAGTTGGTAAGAGGAGTTTACTCAATGTCTCTGTCAGATCCTCTTGGTGATATGTTAACGCGTATTCGTAATGCACTTGGTCGTAAAAAAAACAAAGTGATTACGCCTGCTTCTAAGCTTCGTGCGCGCGTTCTTGATGTTCTTCATTCTGAAGGTTATATTCGTGGCTATAAGCAAATCGATTTAGGTGGTGGAAAGTCTGAAATTGAAATCGAGTTGAAGTATTTTGAAGGATTAGCTGCTATTCGTGAAGTTTCGCGTGTTTCAAAGCCTGGTCGTCGTGTATATGTTTCTGCTAAGTCACTTCCTCAAGTGGCAAATGGTCTTGGTATATCAATTTTATCAACCCCTAAGGGTGTTATGGCCGATCATGAAGCGCGTGAGCAAAATGTCGGTGGAGAGCTCCTTTGTCGTGTTTTCTAAGTAATGTTAAGAAAACAGAAAAAAAGTAGGTTAGAACAATGTCTCGTATTGGAAAAAAACCCATTTCAATTCCTTCTGGGGTTACCGCAACTGTTGAAGGGCAGTTGGTTAAGGCAAAAGGTCCGAAAGGTGAACTGAGTTATGTCGTTAATGATGAAGTTTTGGTGAAATTTGAGGAAAATGTTATAACGGTTTCACCTCGGGATCAGTCAAAAGAAGCGCGTTCTAAATGGGGGATGTCGCGGTCAATGATTGAAAATATTTTTTGTGGTGTGAAAGATGGTTTTGAAAAAAAGCTGGAGATCAATGGAGTTGGTTATCGTGCTGCTTTGCAGGGTAAAGACGTTCAGCTGTCATTAGGTTTTTCGCATGATGTGATTTATAAAGTGCCATCAGGGGTTACGGTTACGGTTCCAAAGCCTACAGAAATTGTTGTTTCTGGAATTGATAAGCAGCAAGTTGGGCAAGTCGCAGCAGAGATTCGCGAATATCGTAGGCCTGAGCCTTATAAAGGTAAAGGCGTAAAACACGCAGATGAGCGTATCTTTCGTAAAGAAGGTAAAAAGAAGTAAGGATTTTGTATTATGGTTTCATCTAAGGACATTATCCAGCGTCGTGCGCGCCGTGTTCGTCGTAGAATCAAAATGGTTTCTAGTGGGCGTTTGCGGCTTAGCGTTTATCGTTCAAATCAAAATATTTATGCTCAAATTATCGATGATTCGCGTGGGCATACCCTTGTTTCCGCATCTACTCTTGAAGGTGACTTGAAAAAGTCATTAAAAAGTGGGGGTGATAAAGATGCAGCTTTTGCTGTTGGTAAGTTGATTGCTGAACGTGCAAAACAGGCCGGTGTTAAGGAAGTTGTTTTTGATCGAGGGGCGTATGTTTATCATGGTAGAGTAAAAGCCTTGGCTGAAGCTGCTCGTGAGAGTGGGTTGAACTTCTAGGGTATTTTATTGAGAAACTTAAGGAAGAAAATTTTAAGGTTTTTGGTATAAGTTCTTCTAATGTTTAGATAGAATTTTATTAGAGTGCTTCCGGAAAAGAAAAAGGAATGAGGAATGGCACAGAAAGAGCGTAGTGAGCGAGATGAGCGTGATGGTGAATTTGTCGATAGGCTTGTTCATATCAATCGTGTTGCTAAAGTTGTGAAGGGTGGTCGGCGTTTTGGTTTTGCTGCTCTTGTTGTTGTTGGTGATCAAAAAGGCCGTGTAGGTTTTGGTCATGGTAAAGCGCGTGAAGTGCCAGAGGCAGTTCGTAAAGCTACGGAAGCTGCAAAGCGTGGAATGATTTACGTTCCGCTGCGATCTGGGCGTACATTACATCATGATCTTGAAGGTCGTCATGGAGCAGGTCGGGTTTTGCTACGTTCAGCTTCTGCTGGTACCGGTATTATTGCTGGGGGACCGATGCGTGCTATTTTTGAAACTCTAGGTATGCAGGATGTTGTTGCGAAATCATTAGGATCTTCTAATCCTTATAATATGGTGCGTGCGACGTTTGATGCATTAAAACATCAAATGCATCCTAGAGATATTGCAGCTCAACGTGGTATCAAATATTCAACTTTGCAGGCACGGCGTCGGCATTTGGTTGATGCAGAAGGGTAGTTTCTGAGATTGTCAGAAAAGGAATTAGGAAATGGTTCAGAAAAAATCTCAGAGTGGTAAAACTGTGACGATAGAACAAGTTGGAAGTCCAATTCGGAATTCACAGATTCAGCGCGCAACCTTGAAGGGACTCGGGTTAAATAAAATACGGCGTCGGCGTGTTTTAGAAGATACCCTTTGTGTGCGCGGGATGATTGCTAAGGTTCGGCATCTTGTTCGTGTTGTAGATGAAGGTTAAAGGTTGCGGGAGTATAAGATATGAGACTCAATGAGCTGCGTGATCGCGAAGGCGCAACGAGAAATCGTAAACGTGTTGGGCGTGGGATTGGTTCTGGTACTGGTAAAACTGGTGGTCGTGGTGTCAAAGGACAGAAATCACGTTCGGGTGTTTCACTCAATGGTTTTGAAGGTGGGCAAATGGCTATTTATCGTCGTTTGCCAAAGCGTGGATTTAGGAATTTTTTTGCCAAAACGTATAATGAGGTTTCATTGGGACGTATTCAGTTGGCAGTTGATGCGGGTAAGTTGAATATTGAGAAGCCTGTTGATATCATTGCCTTGAAAGAGGCTGGGATTGTTCGTCGTATGAAGGGTGGGGTACGTCTTCTTTCTGATGGTGAGTTGAAAGCAAAAATTATAATTCATGTTTCTGGAGCTTCTGAAACTGCTCGTATTAAGGTTGAAAAAGCTGGTGGCCAAGTTGTTTTTCCTGAGGTTCTTTCGGCAAGCTAGCTTTGATATGGATGATGCTCTAGGAAAGCTTGTTTGCTTCAGTGAGGGTATTTTTTGAGGGTTATTGTTTTGGTTTGCATTTATTTATGTAAGGCGGTACAAATTTTAAGGGTTATGCTTCCGTGATTTAGAGAACTGAAGTGTGGATGGGAGACGTTTTATGGCATCAGCGGCAGAGCAATTTGCTTCCAATGTGAACTTTGGTACTTTTTCACGTGCAACCGAATTGAAAAAACGCATTTGGTTTACCCTTGCGGCGCTTCTTGTTTATCGCTTTGGTACTTATATTTCTCTTCCTGGTATCAATATTGATTCTTTACGGCAGACATTTGAACATCATGCCTCTGGTGTTTTGGGGTTATTTAATATGTTTGCTGGAGGCGCTGTTGGTCGTATGGCAATTTTTGCATTGGGAATTATGCCTTATATATCGGCTTCGATTATTGTACAATTATTAACTTCAGTTATTCCTTCGTTAGAAACCCTTAAAAAAGAGGGTGAACTTGGTCGTAAAATTATTAATCAGTATACGCGTTATGTAACAGTAGTTTTAGCGATTTTGCAAGCATTTGGTATCGCGGTTGCGCTCGAAACTGGTATAGGGACAGGGCTTCAAATTGTTGCTGAGCCGGGTCTTATGTTCCGTGTTTCTTCTGTTATTACCCTTGTTGGTGGAACGATGTTTCTCATGTGGCTTGGTGAGCAGATTACTTCACGTGGTGTTGGTAATGGAGTCTCTCTTATTATTTTCACAGGTATTGTTGCTAATCTTCCTTCTACTTTTGCTCAACTGTTGACCGCTCATAGTCAGGCTGATTTGTCAACTTTTTTATTAATAGGAATCGTTCTTATTGCGGTTTCTGTTATTGGAGTTATTGTTTTTGTAGAACGCGCACAACGGCGAATTCTCATTCAGTATCCAAAACGTCAGGTCGGTAATCAAATTTTTCAAGGTGATATGTCACATCTGCCTTTGAAATTGAATACTGCTGGTGTTATTCCGCCGATTTTTGCTTCATCTTTGTTGTTGTTGCCTGCAACGATTAATAACTTTTCTGATAAAATGCCTCAATGGATGCAGGCTATTTCTTATTCTCTTGGTCATGGGCAACCACTTTATATGATTGTTTATGCAATTTTGATGGCGTTTTTTTGCTTTTTTTATACAGCGATTGTATTTAATCCAAGTGATACAGCAGATCAGTTGAAAAAGCATTCTGGTTTCATTCCTGGCATTCGTCCTGGTGAGCGTACAGCTGAATATATTGATTATGTTTTGACTCGTATCACTGTTGTGGGGGCGATCTATATTATTTTGGTTTGTTTGTTGCCTGAATTTATGATATCTGCATTACAGGTTCCTTTCTATCTTGGAGGAACATCTTTATTGATTGTTGTTACTGTTACGCTTGATACAGTTACTCAAATTCAGGGACATCTTGTTGCGCACCAATATGAAGGTTTGATTAAAAAATCAAAACTTCGTGGAGGTAGAAGGAATCGATGAGAATTATTCTTTTAGGACCTCCTGGGGCTGGGAAAGGTACGCAAGCAAAAATGTTGACCGAGGAGTATAATATTCCTCAGTTGTCAACAGGTGATATGTTGCGTGAAGTTATTGCTAAAGAGACAGAGATTGGCAAAAAAGCTAAAGATACTATGAGTTCTGGTGCTTTGATCTCCGATAGCATTGTTAATCAAATTGTATCGAATCGAATTGATGAAAGTGATTGTGTAAACGGTTTTGTTTTGGATGGCTATCCGCGAACTGTAGGGCAGGCAGAAGCATTACAAAGCATTTTGCAATCAAAAAATATGCGACTTGATGCTGTTATTGAGTTGCGTGTTGATGAGCATGCACTGATTGAGCGAATGAAGAAACGGGTTGAGCAGGCAATGGCTGCTGGTGAACAGGTTCGTCCAGATGATAATTCTGTTGCATTTACGAAGCGATTAGTGGAATATCGTGAAAAAACAATTCCTCTATCAAGATTTTATTCAGAAAGGGGATTGTTGAAGGTGATTGATGGAATGATTGATATCAGTGAAGTATCGCGCATGATTAGAGAATCTCTTCAATAATAATTTTTTTTTAGAAATAAATGAAAAGTGTTGACTTTTTTTGTAAGATCTATCAAAAGGATCTTAATTTATTTCAGTGAAATATTAGGATTCGGAGTATGTTTGTGCCGGGTCACTTTTCTGTAAAGTACATCAGGTGTTTTACGGCTAATGTCAATATAAACCAAGGAGAGTAGGCGTGGCTCGTATTGCTGGCGTCAATATCCCGACAAATAAGCGTGTAATTATTGCGCTTCAGTATATTCACGGGATTGGACCAAAATTTGCTCAAGAAATTACTAAAAAGGTTGGTATTCCCGTAGGGCGTCGTGTCCATGAGCTTTCTGATGCAGAGGTGTTGCAAATTCGTGAGGCGATAGATCAGGGCTATCAAGTTGAAGGTGATCTTCGGCGTGAAGTTGCTATGAATGTTAAGCGGTTGATGGACCTTGGTTGTTATCGTGGTTTGCGTCATCGTCGTTCTTTGCCTGTGCGCGGGCAGCGTACCCATACAAATGCGCGTACCCGTAAAGGGCCGGCTAAAGCAATTGCCGGCAAGAAGAAATAATAGTCTTTTTTTAAAAAAGGTTTGTTTTTTTACATTTTGTTTCTTGTTAGTTCATTTTAATAAGAACAAAGAAGGTGGAGCTGCTGGTGTTACGGCGGTGAGGAGATCGTTGAAAGGAAGATTATGGCCAAGGAAGCCACACGTGTTCGTCGTCGAGAGCGTAAAAATATCTCATCAGGTGTTGTTCATATCAATTCAACATTTAACAATACAATGATTACTATTACAGATGCGCAGGGAAATACTATTGCGTGGTCTTCTGCTGGTGCTCAGGGGTTTAAGGGGTCACGTAAATCTACGCCCTTTGCAGCTCAAGTTGCTGCGGAAGATTGTGCTAGAAAAGCGCAAGAGCATGGTATGCGTTCTTTGGAAGTTGAAGTTTGTGGGCCTGGGGCAGGTCGTGAGTCTGCTTTGCGTGCGTTACAGTCTGTTGGTTTTATTATTACTTCTATTCGTGATGTAACACCAATTCCTCATAATGGATGTCGTCCGCGAAAAAGACGGCGTGTTTAATTGGGTGTTGTTTTTTGTTGTCAGAGACTCCTCTGATGTTCACATTGGTCGTTACGATTGAATGGTAGCGGAACTAAAGAACGGGAATAAAAATATGATCCAGAAAAACTGGCAGGAACTGATAAAACCCAATAAGGTTGATTTTTTTGCACATGATAATCCAAATGTTGTGAGCATGGTTGCAGAGCCTCTTGAACGTGGTTTTGGTTTAACATTGGGGAATGCACTCCGTCGTGTGTTGTTGTCGTCACTTCGTGGTGCCGCAATTACTGCTGTACAGATTGATGGAGTGTTACACGAATTTTCATCAATTTCAGGTGTTCGTGAAGATGTTACAGATATTATTCTTAATATCAAAGAGATTGCATTGCGCATGGAAGAAGAGGGTCCTAAACGTGTTGTTATTTGTAAAGAGGGCCCTGGTGTTGTGAGAGCTGGAGATATCAATGCTGTTGGAGATATGAAAATTCTGAATCCGGAGCATGTTATCTGCACCCTTGATGAAGATGCTGAGATTCGTATGGAGTTTATTGTCAATACAGGGAAAGGATATGTTCCGTCTGATCGTAATTGTGCTGACGATGCGCGGATAGGTCTTATTCCTGTTGATAGTCTTTATTCACCAATTCGTAAGGTCTCTTATAAAGTAGAAAATACACGTGAAGGGCAGGTTCTGGATTATGACAAATTGACGCTTACGCTTGAAACAAATGGCGCCGTGAGTGGGGAGGATGCTGTTGCTTATGCAGCACGTATTCTTCAGGATCAGTTGTCGTTGTTTGTCAATTTTGAGGATCCGCAGAAGCAAGCCGCTGAAGAGCCTGATTCAGAGCTTGCTTTCAATCCAGCGCTTCTCAAAAAAGTGGATGAATTGGAACTATCTGTTCGCTCAGCAAATTGTCTTAAGAATGACAATATTGTCTATATTGGTGATCTTATCCAAAAAACAGAAGCTGAAATGCTTCGGACACCAAATTTTGGACGAAAATCGTTAAATGAGATTAAAGAAGTTTTGGCATGTATGGGATTACATCTTGGTATGGAAATTTCGGCATGGCCACCGGAAAACATTGATGATCTTGCTAAACGCTATGAAGATCAGTATTAAAATTTAGAATTTAAGGAGAGAACTCATGCGCCATAGTAAGTCAGGTCGCAAGTTGAACCGGACTGCCAGTCACCGTAAAGCGATGTTTGCTAATATGGCCGTTTCGCTGATTGAGCATGAGCAGATTGTGACAACGTTACCAAAGGCTAAAGAAATCCGTCCTATTGTTGAAAAACTTGTTACACTTGGTAAACGTGGAGGATTGCATGCACGTCGGCAAGCTATTGCCGCACTTCGTGATGTGGATAAAGTTGCAAAATTATTTGATACGCTTGCGCCGCGTTATGCGTTGCGCAACGGTGGGTATTTGCGTATTATGAAAGCGGGATTTCGTACCGGTGATAATGCCCCTATGGCTGTTATAGAATTTGTTGATCGTGATGTTGAGGCAAAGGGCGCTATAGACCGTGTGCGTACGGAAAGTGTTGCAAATGAAAAAGAAACTTCTTCATAAAGAGAGAGTATTTTTCTTTTTGTTAAGTTTTAAAAAGCCGCCTTTTTAGGGCGGTTTTTTGTGGATGTTTTGGAGTTAACTTGACTTAAAAATATACATGGTGAGAAGATTATAGAATGTTGAATTATTTTATAATATTTATTGTTCGTATGGTTGTTTTTCTTCTTCATTATAAATATTAATAAAAATTCTTAGCTTATGGAGGATGAGAGGGTTTCTTATCTTATTAACATTAAAGAGTGGATTGGTTTTTAAGGAGTGAGTCATGAGGTATTCTCTTTTGGCGGGTCTTTTTTTCGCTATTATGGTACAGATGTCCTTTCATTGTGCGTATGCTCAAATTCCACAAACACAAAAAGAAATTACTCTTTCATTTTCTCCTCTCGTTAAAAAGACGATTCCATCTGTTGTGAATATTTATGCAGCGCGGCAAATTAGAGCGCGTTCGCCTTTTGAAGGAGATCCCTTTTTTGAGCAATTTTTTGGTCGATTCCAAAATAATCGTCCCTTGCGTAGACAATCTTCATTGGGATCAGGGGTGATTGTTGATGCACGTGGTTTGATCATTACTAATTATCACGTTATTAAGGATGCAGATGAAATTAAAGTTGCTCTTTCTGATGGACGTGAGTTTGAAAGTAAGGTTAAGTTAAGAGATGAAGAAACAGACATTGCTATTCTTGAAATTGATGCAAAGGGAGCTCAGTTTCCTATTCTTTCTTTAGGAGATTCTGATGCCGTTGAAGTTGGCGATCTTGTCTTAGCAATTGGTAATCCTTTTGGTGTTGGTCAAACAGTTACAAGTGGTATTGTTTCAGCCCAAGCACGGACACGTGTTGGCATTTCTGATTTTGACTTTTTTATTCAAACAGATGCTGCCATTAATCCAGGAAATTCTGGTGGAGCTTTGATTGATATGAAAGGACAATTAATAGGGATTAATACGGCTATTTATTCGCGTTCAGGTGGTTCTGTAGGGATTGGTTTTGCTATTCCATCAAATCTTGTAAAAGTAATGCTTGATACTGTGAAACGTGGTGGGAAATATTTTGTGCCACCTTATATTGGTGCATCTTTTCAAAATGTTACACCTGATATTGCTGGGGGCTTAGGTTTAGAACGTCCCTATGGTGCTCTTGTTATTGAAGTTATCGAAAACGGTCCAGCGGCCAAAGCTGGTTTGAAAGTAGGCGATGTTGTTTTGAGTGTGCAAGGGATGCGCGTTGATAGTCCAGACGGTCTTGGATATCGTTTGATGACAGCTGGTGTTGGGCACAGCCTTGTTTTAGAATATTTACGAAATGGAAAATTTTTAAAAACACAAATAACCATTTCATCGATACCGGAATCTGCATTTTTAAAATCTGAAAAAATTATTGATGAGGGGCCTCTTTCTGGTGCTGAAGTCTTAGATTTAACACCGCAAAATAGTCGACGTTTTCATCTTCCAATTTCTGCAAGAGGTGTTGTCATTACCAATATTGATGAAATGAGTAATGCTGCTGGAATTTTTCGGCCCAGAGATATTTTGCGTGTTATTAATGGTCATAAAATTCAAACAGTTAGTCAGTTAAAAAAGATTCTTATGCAAGGTCGTCCGCGTGTTTGGCAATTGGAGTATGAACGTGATGGTATGTATATTCGCCAATTTATTCGCTGAGGTTTTTTTTGAATAAAGATTTTTTTACTTCGTCTTTTGATTTTCAAGTTAATAAAAATCGGCCACTTGCGGAAAAATTGCGTCCACATTCTCTCAGTGAAGTCATGGGACAAAATCACTTGATTGGAGAAAACGGGGTGCTTTCACGTATGCTAGCAGTCGGTTCGATACATTCGATGATTTTTTGGGGACCTCCAGGCACAGGGAAAACAACGGTTGCGCGCTTGTTAGCGACTGAAACAAATTTTGTTTTTGAGCAAGTTTCTGCTATTTTCACTGGTGTTTCTGAGCTCAAAAAAATTTTTGAAGTTGCTCAGACTCGTTTTATGTCTGGATGCCAAACACTTTTGTTTGTCGATGAAATTCATCGATTTAATCGTGCGCAGCAGGATAGTTTTCTTCCTGTTATGGAGGACGGGACGATTATTCTTATAGGGGCAACGACGGAAAATCCTTCCTTTGAACTTAATGCGGCCCTTCTTTCTCGTGCACGTATTTTGACATTTCTTCCACATAATAATGAAAGCTTGCACATGCTTTTGAAGCGTGCTGAAGAAGTGCAGGGGAAATCTCTTCCTTTGGATGATGATGCTAGAGATGTTTTAATTGGGATGTCTGATGGTGATGCGCGGGCAGTATTAACATTGGCAGAGGAAGTTTGGTGTCTTGCACAACCGGGAGAGATCTTTGATGCTGTCTCTTTGCAAAAAATAATTCAGCGTCGTGCTCCCATTTATGATAAAGGAAGAGAGGGGCATTATAATCTTATTTCAGCGTTGCATAAGTCAGTTCGAGGATCTGATCCTGATGCCGCCCTTTATTATTTAACACGAATGTTTGATGCCGGAGAGGATCCTCTTTATATTGGGCGAAGATTGGTTCGTATGGCTGTTGAGGATGTTGGTTTGGCAGATCCGCAAGCCCTTGTCATTTGTAATGCGGCAAAGGATGCTTATGATTATTTAGGATCACCTGAAGGAGAATTGGCTTTGGCGCAGGCATGTCTTTATGTTGCGACCGCACCAAAATCAAATGCAACATATCTCGCTTATAAAGCAGCTATGCATTGTGCGCGCAAAAATGGTTCTTTGCCTCCCCCTCAGCATATCCTTAATGCCCCTACAAAATTTATGAAGGAAGAAGGATATGGGCACGGTTATCGCTATGATCATGATGAACCAGATGCTTTTTCAGGACAAGAGTATTTTCCTGAAAAACTTGGGCGCCAGATCTATTATCAACCACGAGAACGTGGTTTCGAGCGCGAGATTGCGAAGCGCCTTGAGTGGTGGAAGCAATTGCGCAAAAAACGAGCCAATCAAAAGTGAAATTTTAGTTGAAAAATTTTTTTATCGGTTTTGGGCTTATTTTACAGAAGTTATCTCATTACAATCTCCTGTTAATGGTCTCAATCATGTCTTAAATGCTTGTTATTTTTATAGAATAAAAAATTGGATCAAAATTTCTATACACTTAAAATTCAAATTTAAAAAATATTTGTCTCGTTTTAATTCTCTGATTGTTTTGTATTTATGATTTCAGTTGTATGCGATGTCGTGTAATTTTGATTGAAGATGGTTTTTTTATCAAGAGCGCGAAAGTGGTTAAATGCTAGGGATTTTTTTAGTGTGTATAAAGAAGGATGAGAGAGGCTTTGTATAAAGTTTATGTTGAAATTTACATTGTTTCTTTTCTCGAGGAAGGCTATAACTGTATCGAGTTTTCTCCTTTATATAGGGGGAGTAGGGGAAGTCTATTGCGTGCTCTAAGTTTAAAGAATTTAAGTTCTTTATCTTAGATGGGGTTTGTCTTGTAGATGCGGTATGGAAATGGAAATAGTCTGTGAAAATCTAAACTCTAGACTTTAGTTAACCAAAAATAACAGTGTACATTGAATATTGGATTATTATGAATTGATCAAGGATATTATCGTGGATAAAGCAAAAGCTCTCGATGCAGCTCTCTCTCAAATTGAACGTGCTTTCGGTAAAGGCTCTATTATGCGTCTTGGGCAAAAAGAACAGGTCGTTGAAATTGAGACGATTCCAACAGGTTCATTGTCCTTGGATATTGCATTGGGTGTTGGTGGATTACCGAAGGGACGTATTATTGAGATTTATGGTCCAGAAAGTTCTGGAAAAACAACATTAGCTCTTCATGCTATTGCTGAGGCTCAGAAAATTGGTGGAATTTGTGCTTTTATTGATGCGGAGCATGCTCTTGATCCTATTTATGCACGTAAGCTTGGTGTTGATTTAGAAAATTTGTTTATTTCTCAGCCAGATACTGGTGAACAGGCATTGGAAATTACAGAAACATTGGTTCGTTCTGGTGCTGTTGATGTGCTTGTTGTTGATTCCGTAGCAGCTTTAACACCACGTGCAGAAATTGATGGTGAGATGGGGGATGCTTTACCTGGGTTACAGGCACGGTTGATGAGTAAAGCATTGCGAAAATTAACAGCAGCAATTTTTCGCTCTAATTGCATGGTTGTTTTTATTAATCAAATTCGCATGAAGATTGGTGTTATGTTTGGTTCTCCAGAAACAACAACAGGTGGGAACGCCTTAAAGTTTTATGCTTCTGTTCGTTTAGATATTCGCCGTATTGGATCTATTAAAGATCGGGATGCGATTGTTGGTAATCAGACACGTGTTAAAGTCGTGAAGAATAAACTTGCACCTCCATTTAAACAGGTTGAGTTTGACATTATTTACGGTGAGGGTATTTCCAAAGTAGGTGAGTTGATTGATTTAGGTGTCAAGGTTGGTATTGTAGAGAAATCTGGCGCGTGGTTTTCTTATAATTCTCAACGATTAGGACAGGGGCGAGAAAATGCCAAGCAGTTTTTACGTGAACACGCAGAAATAGCTGCAGAAATCGAGACGGCTTTGCGCCAAAATGCTGGTTTGATTGCAATTGAATTGTTAGAAAATGTAGGATCAGAAAATATAGAAAACGATGAAACAATTTGAATGCACGTTTGTTAAATTTTTTAAGTATAAGATCGTTTATTCTTTGTTTTTTAACATTCCACTTTTTGATTAAATGGACTCTAAGGATTACGAAGAGTTTATTTAATGAGAGTGGGGGGTTTTTATAATTTTGTACTGTCCACTGCAGGTATCCATATGAATAGCGTTAATAGCATACGGTCAACTTTTCTAGATTATTTTCATCTTAATGAGCATGAAGTTCTGACCTCTAGCCCACTTGTTCCACGTAATGATCCTACACTCATGTTTACAAATGCAGGAATGGTGCAGTTTAAAAATGTTTTTACGGGACTTGAACAGCGTTCTTATAAAAAAGCAGCAACAGCACAAAAATGTGTCCGTGCCGGTGGAAAGCATAATGATCTTGACAATGTTGGTTATACGGCACGCCATCATACATTTTTTGAAATGCTGGGTAATTTTTCTTTCGGTGATTATTTCAAGGAAGAAGCTATTTTTTTATCATGGAAGCTTTTAACAAAAGAATTTTGTCTTCCAAAAGATAAGTTGTTAGTGACGGTTTATCATAGTGATGATGTGGCTGCTGAATTGTGGCGTAAAATTTCAGGACTTCCAGATGAAAAGATCGTCCGTATTGCGACGGCTGATAATTTTTGGGCAATGGGGGATCTAGGTCCTTGCGGTCCTTGTTCGGAGATTTTTTATGATCATGGTGATAAAATTTGGGGAGGGCCACCTGGAAGTGCTGACGAAGATGGTGATCGCTTTGTTGAGATTTGGAATCTTGTCTTTATGCAGTACGAGCAAGTGAGCAAGGAAGAGCGTATTGAGTTGCCTCAGCCTTCTATTGATACAGGTATGGGATTAGAGCGCATTGCTGCTGTTTTACAAGGTGTTCATGATAATTATGACATTGATCTTTTTCGTACATTAATGAGTGCTTCACAAGAGATAACAGGAGTTAAAGCAACGGGTGATTTTGTTGCCAGCCATCGTGTGATTGCGGATCATCTTCGCGCATCTGCCTTTTTGATTGCAGATGGTGTTCTTCCTTCCAATGAAGGAAGGGGGTATGTTTTACGTCGTATTATGCGTCGTGCTATGCGTCATGGGCATCTTCTTGGTGCTAAAGAGCCGTTAATGTGGCGACTTTTGCCCACGTTAATTCGTGAAATGGGGCAAGCTTATCCTGAATTGGTGCGTGCTGAATCTTTGATTTCAGAAACTTTAAGGTTAGAAGAAACGCGGTTTCGTAAAACTCTTGAACGGGGACTTGGTTTGTTGAATGAAGCAAGTACTCATCTCAAAGAAGGGGATCATTTTAATGGTGAAGTTGCCTTCAAGCTTTATGATACCTACGGTTTTCCGCTTGATTTAACACAGGATGTTTTGCGGCGGCGTGGAATAATTGTTGATATTGATGCCTTTGATAAAGCGATGGCATGTCAGAAAGCAGAAGCGCGTGCTCATTGGTCTGGTTCTGGGGAGGTTGTAACAGAAAAGATCTGGTTTTCCATTCGTGATCAGGTGGGAGCTACAGAGTTTTTGGGTTATGAAACAGAAAAAGCTGAAGGCGTTCTTACCGCTCTTGTGTGTGATGGTAAAATTGTTGATCATATTTCTTCGGGGCAGAAAGCCATTCTTGTTGCGAATCAAACACCTTTTTATGGTGAATCTGGGGGACAGATTGGTGATAGTGGTATTATTTCTGGTGAAAATTTTGTTTTTGAGGTGCATGATACTCAAAAAAAAGGTGATGGTGTTTTTATTCATATTGGAGAGATTAAATCTGGTCAGGCAAGGATCTCTGATTGTGTGGAATTAGCTGTTGATGTTGTTCGTCGTAGAAAAATTCGCGCAAATCATTCCGCTACTCATTTATTACATGAAGCTTTGCGTCAAACATTGGGATCTCATGTTATACAAAAAGGTTCTCTTGTCTTACCCGATCGGTTGCGTTTTGATTTTTCCCATCCAAAATCCGTTTCTTTAGAAGAATTGAAGAAAATAGAAGATTTAGCAAATGATGTTGTTTTGCAAAATAGTGAGGTAAAAACACGCCTTATGCTCGCGGATGATGCAATTTCTGAGGGTGCAATGGCATTATTTGGTGAAAAATATGGTGATGAAGTTCGCGTTGTTTCTATGGGTACTCAGCTTGAACAGGAAGAATCAAAAAGTCACTGGTCAATTGAGCTTTGTGGAGGGACGCATGTAGAGAGAACAGGGGATATTGGTTTGATTCATATTGTTTCTGAAAGTTCTGTAGCAGCAGGAGTGCGTCGTATTGAGGCTTTAACAGGCACAGCAGCACGCCTCCATCTTAAGCGCCAAGATGAGCGTATGCATGAGATTGCAGGCCTTTTAAAAACTTCCCCTACTGATGTGGAAGAACGGATTCAGGTTTTGCTTGATGATCGTCGTAAACTTGAAAAAGAGTTGAATGATGTACGAAAGAAAATGCTGCTGAGTGGGGAGATGATACAAGGTGGTCAAGAAGATGTTAGCATCATCAATGGCATATCTTTTATGGGACATGTTATGAATAATGTTTTACCGCGGGATCTTAAGGCATTGGTGGATTCTGGAAAAAAACAGATTGGGTCTGGAGTCATTGCTTTTATTACTGTTTCAGAGGATGGTAAGGGGAGTGCTGTTGTTGGTGTTACAGATGATTTAACGGATAAGTTGAATGCTGTTAATTTAGTACGTATTGTTTCCGGTGTTCTTGGTGGTCAAGGTGGTGGTGGTCGCCCTGATATGGCGCAGGCTGGCGGTCCTGAAGGGAATAAGGCTGATGAGGCACTCGCGGCACTAAAAGCCGCTCTTGAAGGATAATTTCTGATTGGTTATATTGTTTCTTAGATTCGAGATCTCTTAAAGAGAGGAGGGGGACTTACAGATTCTATGAAGCTATGGCTTTATGCAAGGGGATTACATTTTCATCGTTTTCTATTGTTGATTGATTGAATGTTAAACCGCTGGTTTCTAAGAGTTTATAGAAGCGGCCACCTTTATCGATCAATTCTTGAAAGTTTCCTTTTTCAATTAGGTGACCATTTTCTAAAAATAGCACAATATCAGCATCGCGTATTGTTGAAAGGCGATGCGCTATAATAAAAGTAGTACGATTACGGCTTATGCAATCAAGAGCCTTTTTTACATATGCTTCTGTTTCGATATCAAGAGCACTTGTTGCTTCATCTAAAATAAGAATGGGCGCATTTTTTAAAACAGCGCGTGCGATTGCTAATCGTTGCCTTTCTCCTCCTGACAATTGAGACCCTCGTTCACCAACTATTGTGTTGTAACGATCGGTTTTTTTCAGAATAAAATCATGAGCAGAAGCTATTTTTGCTGCTGCATAAAGTTCCTCATCTGTTGCTGTTGTTTTCCCTATTGAAATATTGTCATGAATACTTCGGTTAAAAAGGCAGGCATCTTGAAACACGGTTGCTAAAGATTTGCGTAAGGATTCACGATTAACAGAGCGTATATTTATTCCATCAATGGTGATATATCCAAATGTAGGGTCGTATACACGTTGTAATAAATTGATTAATGTTGTTTTCCCAGCACCTGTTGGTCCTACAATTGCAACAGTTTGTCCTGTTTTAACTTCAAAGGAAATGTCGAAGATTCCCTGAGAAGAATTAGGAAATTTGTAACTAACATGATGAAATTGTATAGAGCCTTTAACATTTTGGAGAGAAGGTAAATTTTCAGGTTCGCTGATATGAAAGGTTGAGTCCTCCATTGAAAAGAATTCTTGTAGTTTTGCTTGTGAGGATACAGTTAAATTAATAAAATTACTCATTTGATCTAAACGGCTAATCATTAATTGTGCAAATCCGACAAAGGCAACAACTTCACCTACACGTAATTGGCTTTTTGCTACAAAAAAAGCTCCAAGGAGAAGAACACAAACTATTGAAATGGTTGAAGCCATTCGGTTTAAGCCACTGGCAAGAGCCCACCAATTGAGAACAGGGTTTTGTGCTTGTAGAAGATCGTTTGTATGCTGGTGCAATGCTAAGGTTTCTTCCTTTATTCGATTATAGCTTTGTACAATGGAAACGTTAGAAATTGAATCACTGATATGCTTAAAAACATTATGATGATAGCATTCTACAGCAGCTTGTCCGTTTTTTGTTTTGCGCATCACTAAACGTGCAATCAAGACATAGATAATGGCAAGTATTACCAAGACTGTTGAAAGACGCCAATTCATGTTAAAAGCTATAGGAATAAGAACGCATAATGCGACAAGAGTTGAAAGATGTTGACGCATAAAGTCAAGCCATAGGGTTGACAGAGAGTCTACAGCGCGCAAAAGTATATGAAGAGCATTAGAAGTTCCACGTTGTTGATGCCAAGTTAAAGGCATGGTGATGATACGCTCAAAAGATTCAGTTAAAACAGCTAAGCGGCGTCTATGGACTAAGCGATCAGCGCTGCGAGCAACAAGGACATAGGCGATAATATGAGAAATACCAAAACACACCCAAATTGTAAGGGTCGAGATAATAGCTGTTTTTTCTGTGATAGAGTCAATGACGCGTCCAAATAAAATAGGTTCTGCAATAGTAATAATAGCTAGCATAATATTAGCGGTACAGATTAAAATAGATGCCTTTTTTTCTTTGTTTAGATAGTTAAGAACACGAGCATATGTTTTGAATAAGGACACAGATGATTATCTCCACGAGCTATTGCAAGGTTATCGATTTTTGTACGCTAGGCTTTGAGCTAATAAAATTTGAACAGTAAGAAAATGCAATTTTGAATACTAACTGTAATATGGTGTGATAAAGCCAATTCTATGGGATATAGATTTTTGTCTTTTTAAAGAGGAGAGAAAGAGTTGATAGATAAAATTATATTGGCGAGGAAGTTTTCATGGCAGGCGTAAAAATAAAAAAAGTTGAGATAGATGAAAACGGAATGCGTGTAGATCGTTGGTTTAAAGTACATTATCCAGGACTTGGATTTGGATATTTACAAAAATTGCTGCGTTCTGGTCAAGTACGGGTTGATGGTGGACGTGTGAAAGCCGATACGCGTCTTCTTATGGGGCAGTCTGTTCGTGTCCCGCCTTTACCTATTGGTGACAAGGAGAGTTCTCCTGTAACGGAAAAAATACTTCGTGGACAGGATGATGAAACCCTTTTGAAAAAAATGCTACTTTATGAGGATTCAAAAGTTTTTGTTTTCAACAAACCAGCTGGGTTAGCTGTACAAGGTGGCTCTGGCTTGACGCGCCATGTTGACAGTATGCTTGAGGTATGGCGCAATAAAAAAGGTGAAAAACCACGTTTGGTTCATCGGCTTGATCGTGAAACATCAGGTGTTCTGGTTGTGGCTCGATCAAGAGGGGTTGCACAGGCTTTAACAGCTGCTTTTAGAACACGAGAAACAAAAAAAACTTATTGGGCATTGGTTCGGGGAGTGCCTAAAAAAAATCAGGATAAAATTTCAACATGGATGGTTAAGGAAATTACTGCACAAGGTGATAAAATGCGTGTTTGTGAACATGGAGAACCTGATTCTAACCATGCTGTTTCCTACTATCGCGTTTTAGATACTAGGGGGCGGGCTCTTTCGTGGCTTGAAATGGAACCCTATACGGGGAGAACACATCAACTACGTGTGCATGCTGCTTATATAGATCACCCGATTATTGGCGATTCAAAATATTTTTTTTCTGATAGTAATTGGACGTTACCAGGGGGGATGCAAAACCGCCTTCACCTTCATGCACGTCGACTTCGTGTTCCTCATCCTTCAGGAGGAGTATTGGATGTTGTTGCGCCTTTACCTCCTCATATGGTACAAAGCTTTAATCTTTTGGCTTTTAATGAAATTGATGGGGATACAGAAACAGAATAAGAGAAAAATTTTTACAGTTTGTTCTTTTTGGTTTGTGTAAATTTTTTATGATTTAATAAGGTGTAATGAATTTATTATGAAGAGCTTTTTTTGATAAGATTCTTATCACTAAAGAGTTCTGTTTTTTAGTAATAAATTGCGGATATCACTTCTAAGATCTTTTTCTACAGTTTCTTTATTTTATTATAACGTCAAATATCTTTTTTTAATAGTGATATAAGTCATGTAAAATTTCAAACATCGGAGGGACAGTAGATATCATATTGTAAAAGTGCAATTAAATTAATACATTACGTGCTTTTATTTTGTTCACTTCTCCAGCAGAATCCACACTTTTATGAATAATTACCATGTATAAACAGAGCATAAAGATCAAAACATGTAGCAAATAGTATAACGCATATGAGCATTCAAATTAAAGACTTCAAAGTTGATCTATTGTTAATTCTAAGCGTATGAGTTTTTTTATAAGAAAATGCTTTCAATAGAAAGTGATCATTGGGGTGATGATCAATACCAGCTTTTCATCCTTATAAATATATATTCTTTAGAACGCAATTTTTAACCTATAATGTTATTGCTTTCTTGATGGCTTTAAACGCTTAAACATTCCTTTAAAGAGTCTATCATAAACTTATTTCTTTCCTTACTAAAGGTAACTTCTTTTAAATAAGCCGGTTCAATTTTGAGTTGGCAAAATTAACCACTCTAAATTTTGATGCGTGCTCTTTGTATAATTCTCTTTAAACATTGATGTTTAATGATATGATTTTCTTAACTTTTCTCTGCTTATTTTAAAGAGAGAGTTCTCATTTTTGAGATGTCTAAAATATGCAATAATTGTGCACTTTCACGGTCTGTAAGAAGAACATCATTTTCAGTCATAACTGATCCTTTCAATCTAAACAAATATTAACAAAACATAAGTATTTATTAACCATATTTTATTGAGATTGCAAAGTAAGTTTATTTATAAAAAACAGTAATTTATGATGTATTTTCTCATTTGATAATTTATGAGTCTTATTGAGCAAAAATGAGAGAACGAAGAGAGAAAGTTATCCACAGATAATGAAGAAATGATGGGGTACAAAACCCCATCTTTTAAGATTGACCTGTAACATAAGCCGCTCATTTATTCATATAAACACGGCGCTGTTCTAAATAATCAGTACGACGACAGGCACGTTCTACTTTACCCCCGACTGTATAACCTAGAATGGTTTCTGCTACCTCAAAAGGAGCATCGGTTGTTTCTGCTAACCAGTCGCGTAAACTAGAACGAAAATCATGCGGACAGGCATCAAGTCCAGTTTTTCTCATATATTGTGACATAGAATTCTCAGCAAGGGGACCACGACCGGATGCAGAGAAAAAGAAATCATTGCGAGATAGCGAACGCGCTTGTTTCAAAATTTCTAATGCTTCATTTGATAGAGGCACGCGAAACTCTGTTGTAGCATCACGCCTTCCTTTCATATTTTCAGCAGGGATGGTCCATATATCACCATCAACTTGATCTTTATGGATATGACGCAAAGGATATGTACGAACACCTGTCAGAATAAGCAGACGCAAAGCCAGTTGTGGTATGGTTGTTTTTTCGCAAAGTGTTTTATAAAAAGCTGGTATATCTTTCCAATCCATTGCTGGTACGTTTTGCGTTTTATGGCGTTGTTTTCCTAAGAGAGCCTTTGCTTTTTCTGTTGCTTGTAAATCAACATCCAATCCCAAGGCAGCAGCATGTTTGAAACAAAGATTAAGACGCATCAATGCCGTTCGAGCTGTTCCAGCTTTTGTATGCCAAATGGGAGCAAGTGTATTGCGTATATCAGTTTGTGTAATCTCTGAAATAGGGAGACAGCCTAACTTAGGGAGAATATGAAGTTTTAAAGGTAAAAACCAATCTCCATCTTTACCATCATTTTTTAATTCAGTTTTACGGCTTTCAAAAGTATCTAAAGCAATATCTTTTAAATAATGCAGATTACGCATTGCCTCACGCTTTTGTTTATCACGTTCTTTAATGGGGTCACGACCCTCACGAAGAACAGAACGCCACCCAGTTGCCAATTCACGGGCTTTTTTTAAAGAGACGTCTCTTAAAGCCCCCAAGCCCATTTCACGGCGTCGTCCATGAATGGTATATCGGTAAATCCATTGAGCACCCCCATCTTTACGCTTATGAAGTAACAAGCCGGCACCATCATTATATTTACCAGCCCCCAATGTTGTGACAGCTCTTGCATTAAGACGATTCATTAAAGGCGTTTTTGCTCCTTTCTAAATGTTTTCTATCCACACGATAATCCCACTTGTTACGTGCAAGGGGATGATTTTGATTGATTCAACATAAGCAGGTTTGAAATGAGAGAATCTTAGGATATTCGGGGCTCTCATTCAACATGCAAAACAGTGAATTATTATTATAAATCAATATCTTATCTATGCAATCCAAATTTAATTTTATCACTTTTGTAAACTCTAAATTTCAAAACAGCTTTTGATATCTAACTGCGTTAGAGCATTAAAAGTCCTTCTATTTGATACGACATAACATGATGGTTTCCATTCCTTGTTGGGATGATCTGTATCTATAGATAGCTATTGAGTATTTTCTAAATTAAAAAAATTATATCAATTGATATTTTTTCAAAATCCTTTTATGCAGTCTTTATAGACAGTTTTAAACTATGGTTTTTTAAAAGGCGGTACGGTATTATGAGGATGTTTTGATAACACCTTTAGATTTAGCTTTCCCTCTTTTTGGAGACTGTAATCTCTTTATGCGATATCAATTTAATCTTCAAAAGAAGGCATGATCTTTAAGCCAGTGTAATTTTTGTTATGATAAGTTCAAACGACAACGTTTTAACAATGCGATTTGTTGTGATAAAGGCGTATTGTAAAATTTATGAACTGTTATGATGATAGCGGTTTTCTAATGCTCATATGCGGTATTATATTCGTCACATGATTTTCTTGTTGTGCTCTGTTTATACATGGCAATTGGTTATAAAAAATGGACAATTGAAACATGCGTGAAAGTGTGGATTGTGATGGGAGGAATAAACAAAATAAATATACATAAGATATTGAATTTATTGTTTTTTGTATATAGTGTAATTCTGACACGTGAAAAGATTTAAAATCAAAAAAATAATACTGTTCTTGCAACAGAGAGAGCCGTTACCTTTACGATACAGAGATTATTCATTGAAGAGGAGATTGGTGCGGTTTTGGAATATCTATTGAATGTAGTGAGCTAGATTGATTTTTAATTTGTAAAATGAGTGGTCAATATTACGATTTGAACATACACAGGAACGTGTGTGGATTTGTTTAATGGGTTTTGGTTGTTTTTAGAAAGCATCTCGGCGTTTAAAGGGGTCGTAATAAATTTCTGTCACGCGAAATTTTCCTTCAAGGCGTTTGCATTGAATGATGACATCAATCATAGAAATTAATAAACCACGGATATCATCACGTGCTAAACTAGAACCACCATCACTTTCTTTTACAAGGAGAGTCATTTGTTCAAAGGCAGAAAGTGCGGTTGATGCGTGAACAGTTGTGATTGAACCGGGGTGACCGGAATTAACATTGCGGATATAGTAAAAAGCTGTACCATCCCGAAGCTCTTGTAAAAGGATTCTATCGGGGCGCATACGTAATCCAGATTCAAGGAGTTCTTTTGCTCCTGCTTTTGCCAGCCCTTGATTGTCTTTTGAATAAAAGAGTTGCACTTTGTTTGAATGCGGAACGACCAGTTCTGGAGTGTCTTCAATGGTGAGAATTCGTTCATATTCGGGAATTTTTGCAATTAAAGCTTTGGAGAGTGTTGTTTTACCCGAACCGGTTTTTCCAGATATCAAAATATTTTGTTGGGTAATAACGGCTCTCTCTAAGAAATTACAAAAATCTTTGGCAACAAACAAATCTGTTAACTCTTTTTCCGTATCAGAAAGTTCGTTTACACGTTTAATCATTTGGTTGATGGGTGTAAAACTGACCTTCCCTGTGACGGAGAACAGATTGTTTTCGTGTAAACTTTCAAGAGAAAAGGTTCGTGATGAAGGTTTACGAATTGTCATGCTGATCGTATTGACTGCAACGGCAGGAGGCATGACAATTTGTATGCGTTCATTATTGGGAAGTGTGGCGGAGAGGACGGGATTTTCTACACTGATTTTTTGTGTGGTATAAGCCGCAACAACTTTTGCAATTCCTTCTAGTTCGCCGTAGGTTAGTTCTTTTAGGATATGGGTTTGCCAACCATTGGAGCTTTCCACGATAACTTCGCCAGGACGATTGATAACAATTTCAAATAAATTTTCATCATTCAGATATTTCTCTAATATTTTTAATTTCGTTAAAACGATTGATGCGCGTTCTGAATTTTTTGTTGTTGCCATAATTTATTTTTGCCGAATTTGAGAATGGAGGAAGAAATTTCTTGGAATAGAGCGAGGAAAAATTTTATTCCTCCTCTCTGTTATAGCTAGTTTATAAACTGATGAAAAATCCAAATCTCTTGCTACAAAGATGTTGACGAGTTCTCCTTGAAATTTTTCTAGGGTAGGCGGGATGTTGATTTGATTTTCAAGAGCAACACTTGCTGTATCTTTTCCAAGATTATTTGCTCCTCCAAGATTTCCGCCGCCGAAACCTCCGCCTCCAGAGTTGTTGGCACCTGCTGCGTTGGAATTGTTTGTCAATCTGTTTGTTAAGGTTGCTGAAGCGCTGTCAATAACGGTGAGTAGGAGGGCTGAACCAAAGCGTTCCCACCAATGGGTGTTGATGTTGCCATCAAAACCGGCTCTGCCTAAACTGTCGGTTGCTGGTGAGGCAAGGGGAATGATGACACCATTTGGTGTTTTTGCTCTTGTCCAAAGGACAAAGAGGCGGGATTGCCCTTGTTTTATTCCTCCTCGGTATTCGCCTACCACTTGCGTTCCTTTATCAAGTAGAACAACGCGACCATTATCAGAGAGGATATCACGGTTAATGATACAACTTGCAAATCCTGGTTGATCACTGTTTAAGGCTGTTTCTAATATACAGGGGATTGATGTTCCCATGGCGATGATAAAGTTTCTATTGCCGATGAGACTTGCCTTTGTCTCTTCTGTTTTTGTGGGTTTTAAAAGAGCTGTAAAACTTTGTGTGTCTTTAAGACTTTCTAGGGCATTTAGTTTTTCAAGCGGGTTAAACTTTTCGAGGGTGCTAGCAAAATTATTTTTTACGAAATCCTTTAATTTAGATTGGGAATCATTGCCAAAAGCTAAAACTGGAGCGCGTCTTGCTGCATCAAGGAGGGGATCATCTTTTTTCGGTTCTGGTGTGAGTGGTTGTGGTGGTGGTAAAACAATTTGCCCTATTTTTGCTTGGGGATTTGGGGGTGCTAATTCTAAAGGGGCGAGTGAATTATGAAAGTTTTGTGTCGCTTTCTTATGCGGTTTTGCTGTGTCTTTTGTTGATGTTGGGGTCGAGAAGATATTCCAGAGGACATAGGAACAAAATCCTAAGAAAACTATAATAACAACGATTTTTGTTCCTAGGCTTTTTGAGGTATTATTTCTATTATCCCCAATCGCACCACGATCTTCAATGTGTGTCTCACCGTTATCACTCATAATGTATTCCCCTCAATTCCCGCTGTTTTAAAGATCTGATGCGATTTTGCGTTCAACAGATGGTGAAGTTGTTCCTGTTCCTGGATTTGAACCTTGTCGTTGGTAAGCTTCATTGAAAATGCATAAAACATTTTTTCCATATCTTAGCGTGAATCTGGAGCTAATTGCATGGACAATGACCATATTGCCCTTGGTGGTTTTGGGAACGAGGGATTCTGTACCGTCACTGTTTATAATATAAATAGCAGGGATTTCTTGATTGTTTGGAAATGTAAAAGTTGTTGTTTTTCCATTGTCATAAACGGATGATGGTTCAAGAGTGATGGACCCTTGAGCGGTATAAGCCCAATTGCGTGGTCCATATTGTTCATAAGTATCAAAGAGACCATCAATACGTTGTGCTTGTCTCTTTTCTTGTCGCAAGAGTGCTTCTATTCTTCTTTGTTCCGCTTCATCTTGTGGGTAGCGGAATTTGACAAGGAAATAGGTTTCATTACCAGATGCGATTTCTCCATCTTTCACCGTGAGTTCGAATTGGTAAGAACGTTTTGAGCCATCACGGCGTGTGGTGACAACTTGCAGATTGGTAATAGGTTGCACTTCACGGGCTTTGAGAAAAAGAATGTTGCCAGCTGGAGCAACTTCCCATGCTACGCTGTTGCCAATAGCGACGTGGGCTATTTCTTCATTGGCAGAAAATTCTATTTGTACGGATGAGCGTATCGAGCCAATAATTTTTGTGACATTGTAGGCGTCATAGTTGATAAAACGAATGCGATTGTCGTTTGGAGCGCGGGTGGGAAAAACACTTGCATTGCCCAAATAAGTGGGAGAAAAGGCAATAGTGCTGAGAAAGAGAAAAAGGAGTTTTTTTTTCATGGATCAGTTGACCACTTCTGGATCTGTTCTATATTCACTAACAATAAAGCCAAGAGGATTTATGAGGCGATTTTGTACGGAGATGGGGGCGTTGGTGTATTCAAAGGTGAGTGTTGCAACCCAATGGGTGATGGATTCTCTATTATCATTATCACGAACGGTTTTGTAATAACGTACCTGTGCGACATCTTGATTGATGAAGGAGATTGATTTTATCGTTATTGTAGCGATGGCGTTTTTATAGAGAATTTGGGGGCTTTGTGGGTTTCGTGCTCCATACCAGCTGGCAAATCTTGTCTGTTCTTCAGGAGAAGAGAGCAGGGAGACCGTTTGGAAGTTGTTTTGTATCTCTTCGGCTTCAAAGCCTTCGCGAGAACGGACATACTTTGCGGCAAAGTAGCGCGTGATTGCTTCGTCGACATTTGTCGGTCCTTCTTCTAGGGCTTTGACAACTTCGACAATGCCTGTTGAATTGTCGACGCGGATAACGAAAGGTTCCACCGTTTTGAGGGGGGTGAGTGTTATGACCGCTAAAGAAGAGAGGGTGGCGACTGTCACGGCTATAGCAGCGATGGCGAGTGAAGCGCGGGTGATGCGGCGTGAGGCTATCATCCGGTCTTGATCAAACAAGCGCGCTTCAGCAATATATTGCTCTAGGTCTTTTTCTTTCATGCTTTTTGCCCGCAATTTTTGTAGGATTCTCTTTCTTCTTCGGTTAATTTTTGTGCCACAAGGGCTTTGAAAACACCCTCTTGAGGGGGTGGTTTTATGTCTGTGTTGTTACTGATGATGACAGGAGTGGGGGAGGGTTTTTTCCCTTCCCAATTCCACATTGATTTGTTTAATGGTCGCTTAGAATAGCCATCGCATTTTGGTAGTGACTTCAAGGTGTGTGATGAAGACATACAACCGCTTAAGAGGACAAGCGATAAAATTGCCCCAATTTTTTTTAACACTCTTCTATTATCCTTTCTTAAACAGGTATCTTGCCATTTTTTCCATAAATTTTTCTAACTTTTGAGCACCTTTCCAAGCCGTTTTTGCTGTGTCTGCACCTAATTTTGTTGCTCCGGTAAGGGAAGCTCCTCCAGAGGCTAAAGCAGAAGCAATGCCAGGTAAATGGAAGAAAAGGTAAATACCACAAAGGCCAACAACCAAGAATTGAATTAAAGAAACCATGATATCGTTAAGACCTCTTGAAAAAACATTTATCGAAATCTTGACATACAGATTACCAAGTATAACGACTAAGACCTGTAAAATGATGAAGTTTGCTGTTTGATTTAACCATGCTTCTGTAAAACGCCTTGTTGATGAAAACATATAGAGGCCTATAAAAAGTGGTCCCACTGATATGACAAGAAACAAACCAAGTTTAGCCACTAGTGAGACAATAAAACCAATTATACAAAAAAAGGTAGCAATCATTAGGCAGATGATACCAGCAATCCATGCAGCAAGAAACTTACCCAATGAAAAAAATCCTGCTTTGTCTGCTGCATCAAAAACGTGTGCAGCAGCTTGGTTGAGCATATTGTCCCATACATTGTTACCTGAGTTTGTTGCTCCTTGTGTGACATTTGCAATGGCATTCGGCAGATCATTGAAAAATATATCCTTGACCCACGTATTGTAGGTAGCAGCTTTTGTCGCGAGTGCAACAATGATGCCAAGTTTGAAAGTTGTTGCTATAAAATCCCATAAGGGTATGGAAGAACGCCCATAAATGATATTGTATCCCATAAATATAATGTATAGAGTACAAGATATTTTAAGCGGAGCACCTAAAGACGATGAAAGATTTGTAATGACGGTATTCATTGTCTCTGTAAGAGGCTTCATCAACATATTGTCTATATCAGTGAATATGTTTTTGGTTTCTGCTACCGTTGCCATTTAGATGCTCCGCTATTTATTGTGTGTTTTGATACTTGCGTGAGGGTGCTTAAAAAGCCCCCATTCTTTTGATAATTTATTTTTCTTTCTTTTCGGATTGTTCTTGTGCTTCTCGTTCAGCTTGAGCGCGCTCTTTGGCTTCTCGTGCAGCTTTCATTCTTGCAATATCGGCTTCTATTTCAGCATTAGTTTTTTCCATTGCTTTACGATACTTTTCATCATCTTGACGGGCTCTTTCTGCAGCTTGTGCATCATATTCTTTTTCAAGTTCAAGTTGTGCCAATCTTAAGTTTTCACAATTTTTTGAAGTTCCTGCGAAGCCACATTTAGCAATCCACTCTTCCATCAATTTTGGATCTTTTTTTAATTCCGCTACGCTGTAGGTCTTTTCACAACCAGCAGCAATAAGCCCTGTGCATAGGAGCAATGTGGTGATGATCGTCTTTTTCATGGTTTATTCCCCTTCTTTCAATTTTACAAAGTTTGAACGTAATTTTAAAGTTTAGCTACATTATCACTTTTTGTAGCAAATGATGATAAATCTAGGGCAAAAACATCTTTTTGCCATAAATGTAATCTAGTTATCGTCTTGTTTCTTTTCAGCGTCTTTTTGTTCTTGATCGTCTCCACGAAATTTCTTTGCAAGATTATGAAAATATTCCCTATCCAGCTCGGCTGCTGCTAATCTTAGATTTTCACAATTTTTTGAAGTTCCTGCGAAGCCACATTTAGCACCCCATTCTTCCATTAATTTTTTATCTTTTTTAAATTCCGCTACGCTGTAGGTTTTCTCACAACCAGCAGCGATAAGCCCAGTGCATAGGAGCAATGTGGTGATGATCGGCTTTTTCATGGTTTATTCCCCTTCTTTCAATTTTACAAAGTTTGAATATAATTTTAAAGTTTAGCTACACTATCACTTTTTGTAGCAAATGATGATAAATCTAGGGCGAAAACATCTTTTTTGCCATAAATGTTTTCTATAATCTAGTTATTGTTCTGTTGTTTTTCAGCGTCTTTTTGTTCTTGATCGTCTCCACGAAATTTCTTTGCAAGATTATGAAAATATTCCCTATCCAGCTCGGCTGCTGCTAATCTTAGGTTTTCACAATTTTTTGAAGTTCCTGCGAAGCCGCATTTAGCACCCCATTCTTCCATTAATTTTTTATCTTTTTTAAATTCCGCTACGCTGTAGGTCTTTTCACAACCAGCAGCGATAAGCCCAGTGCATAGGAGCAATGTGGTAATGATCGTCTTTTTCATGATTTACTTATTGTCCTGTTGTTTTTCAGATTCTTGTTTATCGCTGTTTGTAGAGCCAAAGCTTCCCCATTTTTTACGGGTTTCCAATTCAGCCTGTTCTGCGTTTTTACAATTTTGCGTACTGATATCCCCTGATATCAAACATTTCATTAATACCTCTTCCATCAGTTTTTTATCTTTTTTAAGTTCCGCTACGCTGTAGGTCTTTTCACAACCAGCAGCGATAAGCCCAGTGCATAGGAGTAATGTGGCGATAATCGTCTTTTTCATGATTTTTCCCTCTTTTTTCGTTTACTGACCACGGAATTGTTTGGCAAAAGCTCTGTATCGTGCTCTAAATTCTTCCGTTTCACGTTGTTCTCTGGCTTTGTCTTCTGCTTGTTGAATCATGGCGTTGGCTTGCATTTGTAAGACTTGGGTTTGGAGTTTTGCTTGTATTGCCGCTAATTGTGCTTGAATGCCTTGAATTTTACCGGCGTCTTCAGTACTGCCAAGTTCATCCAGAAGTTTTGTAATGGTTTTTTGTGTTTCACTTGCTTCTTCATAAACGGCTTGCCCTGTTGAGGCTTGTCCTATCATGCTTTGTTGTGCTTTTTTAACTTCTTGTTCATAAAAAGCATCAACGGCGGCTTTTGAACCGGCTCCACCTGATGGCTCTTTGTATAAGAGCTTTTCTTTCCACTTTTCAGCGTTTTTGCTGCCGCCACCACTGCCACCGCCGCTACCATTGATCGAATTTTCAAAATGATTGAAATCAGAAGGGAGGGCGCCATTGCTCCCTTGTTTGTTAAACATTTTTTGCAATGCCGATGTGTCAGGTTTTACATTTAAAGAACTATATAATTGTTTCATTTGATCGAGTTGGCTCTTTAATTGATTAAGCTGCTCAAACCCTTGTTGTAACTGCTGTGTGCCTTGCTTTATTTGATCTTCCAATCTTCTAACTTGTTCTATGTTTTGCATAAGTATGCGGTAATCGAAGGGACCACCTAAGAATGCATTTGCTTCAGATCCAAACGAAACTGCACAAAGGGCTGTTGCTAATAAAAGTTTCTTCATTGTTTTGACCTTTCTTGAAAAAGAGGAAGCCATTTTTCTGGAGATTCACCAACTTCATCCATAATGGTTTCTAGGAGTTCAATATTCTTTGTTGTGCCGCTTAAAATGGCTATTTCATCATCAAAACCCCGTAAATTCAGTTCTGCTACAACAGAACTTTGTCCTTGTTTGATGAGAAAACGCCGTGACTCCCGGCTTAATTCTGTTTGTACGAGGTTAAATTCTCTGTCTGATAATTTAAAACCTTCAACATAATCAGCGTGGTTCCCCTTTTGGTTGGGAAAATAAATCTGTGTTGGGCATTGTTCTATAATGGTGTGGGCAATGGTCGAATTGATGGCGTCTTTCGGAGATTGCGTGGCAAAAAGCATTAAACCATTCTGTTTACGGATTGTTTTTAGCCTATCTTGCGCAAAGGCTTTAAAGGAATCGTCTTCTAAGGCTTTCCAAAATTCATCAATGACAATGATAATGCGGCGACCATCAATCAGAGAAAGAATTCTATGAAAAAGATACATCATTAATGGAGGACGAATTTCGTCATTGTCCAAAAAGTCCGTCATGTCATAGCCAATGAATTTTGCATCAATGCCAATATCATCATCAGGATTGTCAAAAACCCATCCCAATGCATTGCCGCGACACCATCTCTCTAAACGACCCGCTATGCCTTCCCTATGGGTGGTATCAAAAAACATTTGCAGGGCGGAAATCGTGCGTTGTTCCTTAGGCAACAAGGCTAATTGGTCAACCGCCGCAGAAATATCTTGCCTTTCTGATTCACTAATCGTTTGACCTTCTGCTGAAACCAGTTTGGTAATCCATTGCCGTAAAAATACTCTGTCTGATGGATTGCTATAATCTAACCCCTTCAGCGGTGCTATCCCCGTTGGTTGACCATTCTTCAACGGCATATAAGTGCCACCACCGGCTCTCACAAAAAGTTCCGCTCCACGATCTTTATCAAAAAAGATCATATTGGGATCATGCTTTTGAAGTTGCGCTAACAGAAAATTGACAATAACAGTCTTACCAGAACCAGAGGGGCCACAAACAAATGTGTTGCCTAAATCGCCAAAATGAAAATTAAAATAAAAGGGTGAACCGGCACTGGTTTTCATCAATGCTACAGCTGGTCCCCATGCATTGCCATCTATTTTCCCAACTGGAAAAGAATGAAAAGGAGAAAGTGCCGCATAGTTGCGGCTTGTAATCGCTCCAGAGCGCGTGCGATAGGCATAATTGCCCGGCAATTGTGCCCACCAAGCAGCGGCAAGTCCAAGATCTTCTCGTGCAACAACCGCACCGCCATCTGTGAGACGAGATCGGGCTTTGGCAAGATTATCTGCTAACTCTTGCGGCGTATCAGAAAAAACGGCCAATGATAAGTGATGTTCACCCAATACAAAGCGGTTGGATTCAAGATCATCTAACGCATCATCCAATTCTAAAATTTGTGATCCAGCGCGGTCGCCAGCATTCACCATTTGATTTTGTTTGCGCCCCATAATCTGCTTGGCAATGTTTTTGCTTTTGAAAACAAAAGATTGGGTAAAAATAAACTCAAAAGGAAGAGTGAGAAGACCATCCGTCATGCCAGCTTTGGTCTTTGCTGGATATTCTTTCCAACCAAACATGCCAGCAAAACGACGACCCGCCTCATGGCGTATTTCTATAATCTCTTTTCCAAAAATAAGACGGTCTGAATAAACAGTGGAGGCTATAGTCCCCCAGGTTAGAGGAACACGTTCACGACGCCCGCCAACAAGTTGGTGAATAAATTCACTTTGTTGCGAAAAAACATTGCCTTCATATTCATAAAGGCTAAGTTTTTTAGCTCCATAGCGCTGTAAATTTTGAATAATATCCGTGGTGACGTCTTCAAGTTTGCGAACAGACTCTTGATCCACTTCCGTTTTTGTTTCTTTCGCTTTTCCTAAACGCTTGAAAAAATCAACCAATTTGTCTGCTTTGTCAACGTGCGGATTCCACAAAATAGAAAGGTAGAGATCATTACGATATAGTTCTTGAGAAACCATCCGTTCACGGTATTTATCATCTAACTGCTTGGCAAATTGTGATCTGAAAGTACCATCTGGATAGATCGTTTCACGCTTTCTGATGATATGACTGTAAATTGCTATCCGTTCATCAGCTATGTTCTTAAACAAGTTATTTAATTGTTCGTGAAGTACATTTAAATCAGCAATATCAGCCGTTTCAAAATTAATACCTTCAAGTTGAATAACCGTCATAAGGGCTCGAGATTCCAATGCGATGACATGTTTGTTGACATGGCGCACATAAGGAATGATGGCTTCCGGCTGCTTTTCACGCTTGCGCTCTAGGGTGTTCATTTCAAGTCCTCATAAGTGCGAACTAATCGCAGTGGAGAAAGACTTGCACCGCCCCACAGATGAGCGTTTCTGGCAAAAACACGTGTTTTTTGCCACGTCAAAAGAATACGAAATTTATTATGGTCGTGCTTAAGAATTTCTTTGAAGATGAAATGCCCAGTAATACCAAAGGTTACAAGAAAAATATTGCCTGTTATAATAAACAATATCAGTGTCCCCATAGCGTTTAACCCCATAGCCTCAATTGTCACGCCTGCAATCATTGCAGGGCGTGTACAGGCAAGAAACAACGTATCTTCCGTTAGCTTATCGCGTTCTTTCATGATTTTAAAATGCTTGAGTGAAAATTACTTATTGGAAAGCATTGCTACAATTTGCGGTGCACCAAAAATAATGCCAATGCCAACGCAGACAAAGAAAGCTTTACGCATTTCAATATAACCAGCAATCCACGCAAGACCAACACCAGCAACAGCAATTGTGGCAATCGATTTTGCAATGGGACCTGTTAAGGCATTCACTAATTTATCAAGAGCGCTTTGAATTGATCCGAAATCTTGCGCAAATGCTGGTTCACTGAGTGCTATAAATGCAATAAACAACATAAATAGTGTGGTTAACCATTTGTTTTGTGAATTCGAGAAGGTTGATTTTTGTAAAGAACGAGCGTCCGTAAACGGATTATTTATTTTTAGCATGGAAATGTCCCCGCGTATTAATTAAAAAAAAAAGATTTCCCAATCTATTCATTAATAAATGAATCAAATATAAAATTTTTATAATTTAAAAAAACAACGAGCGCTACTGTTTTAATTTATAGTATTTTATCTTTTTTATTAAAATAAACACAAATATTTATAATATTCAAAATGATACTTTTTAAAAAATCTCTTCGTGCATCGTTTAAATATTTGATTTTCATTTATATTATTGTTTTTGGTGCTTTTTATTTTATTCAAAATTCTGAAAACTTGAACCAAAATTCTTTTGTGCAAAGCATCAAAATGATAGTGGAAAAACCATTTCAAGAACCGAATTTAAAGCCGGATTTAAAATTGACAGATCAATCTCATAGACAAGGAACGCTTTTGCATTCAGAATCATTATCAACACAATTTTATGATGAGAATGTTCCTGTCTATTCAGGTGCTATACAGGTAACAAGTGGTGTTACTTTTAAAATGATTACGCCTATAGATGAGGGCTGGAGAAAAAAGATTGTTCGAAATATCCATTTGTATAGTGTTGAATCCTGTGAAACACGGCAATTTGCTTCACGTAATGGAATTAAGTGGCCATGTGGTGCTTTTGTTACGGCATGGCTTGTGTCAAAAACAATTGATAAAGAGATCACTTGTCGGCAAGCGCGTGTTATAAAACAGGTTTATTATGCGCAGTGTTTTGTGGATGGCGTTGACCTTGCTCGCTTGGGACTTTCAGAAGGGATGATGGTTTTGACAAAAGATCAGAATCATTTTCCTTCTCCAGCGGACTATAAAAACTTACAATTTGCAGCACAAAAAGCACAAGTGGGATTGTGGTCTAGCCAGTTTGATCCACCAGAAGAGTGGAGAAGAGATAACGGCACGTATAATCCCATTGATCCTAATTAGTATGCTCAATGATCCTTTTTATCTGTCTTTTTACTGACTGAACAATAGTCCACAATTAGCCTTGTCCGGTAAAGTTGATTACATCTACTTTGTGGATTGATGGATAATTTTCGTTATGGAAAATTGTTGTTTTTATTAAGCTTACATATTTACTTAATCACTACAGCACTCTACGACAGCGTGTTGCCATTTTTATACGTCGCTTTGCTATGCTTTTTATATGGAGAGACTATCTGCTTTTCAAACTCTTTGTTCGTTCACCAAAATCATACGATCAGTCTCGCGTTTATTGAAAAAACGAACAACCCTTCGATTTTAAGGGTAAAGACACTTCTTACAGGGCATCTAAATGCGTTATTGCCTATAACTCTATAACGGATTTTTTTGTTATTTTTACGTGAATTTGCAATCCTGATAGAAGAGGAAAGTTTCTTTTTGTACCTAAAAGAAATACTATAGTATATTAAATAAAAAAATAACAAAAAATAAAAGACGAAGATTCAAAGCCTAGCAGAAATTCTCCTATTTTGTGAAATGTTCAAGATCAACTTTATATTCTTTCATGAAAGTAATTTTCTCTCCTTTAAAGAATTAACCAGGACTGATCCAATATTGATTAGGGAATCTTGGTTTCAACATTTCTCTGTTTAAGCATTCTTTTAAGCCACTATAAATATTTTCTCCGTCATAGCGAGTTTTTGCTCATGAACTCTTTCATTATACAAAATAAGAGTGATGTTTTCGTCATGCTTTACCTTTGATTGGTGTGATCGGTTTGTAAAGCGAATACAACAGCTAAATAGCTCGTACGAGAGAGATCACAAAGGCTTGAATTTTGGCAGAAAATATTTTTATGAAATTTTTTCTTTTTCAATAACGTGTGTTGTTGTTATATGGATCACTTCATCGGTCTTGTAATCTATCAATTTGTGCTCCATAATATATGGTTGAATAATCCGATGACTAGTACAAATTCTAGGTTTATTGAGGAACATATTTTAATATGAAGAATACAGCCCTTGTCGTAATTTAATTTCTTTCATTTGAATTTTCACATATATGATAAAAGTTCTTTTTGTGGAAAATAAATTTGATAGTTACTGAATCATTATTATTCTATCTTCACCTATTTTTATATATAGCAATACAAAAAAATATTCAATAAACAATAAAGCACACTGTTGCCACAATAACGGTGCTTTCATTCGTAATCTTATGGTTTCATTAGAGATTCAGAAGAATAGATCATGAGTGTTTTTTCTTTAGGGGGAAGAGGAGTCAATTAAATCTTATTGTGGGACATAAAATTTAGAAAAATCAGTAAATCTATTAAAAATAACGGAAGTAAAACAATATGCGTGAAATTTTGAATCATTTTGATATACCTTTGAATAAAAATCATTCTGTTGAGAAGTTTCAAAAACTTTCATGCCAACCACTATCCAAACGATTTTATAGGCAAGTGAAGATTTTGTCTGAAGAAGGAGGTTTTTCTATCTGGTTGGATGAATATCCAGTGAAAACACCAGCAAAACGTCCTTTTTTTGTACCAACAGAAGAGTTCGCTACATTAGTGGCAGAGGAATTTGAAAGCCAAAAGCAAGTTATTAATCCAGCAAAAATGCCAATGACGCGTCTTGTTAACACTGTTATTGATGGTATAGCTGATGATATGCAGGTTGTTTTTGAAGGCTTATTGCGTTTTGTTGCCTGCGATATGATCTTTTATCGTGCTCAAACACCAAAAGAGTTGGTACAGCGGCAATGTGAACAGTGGGATCCTTTATTGGATTGGGTAGAAGAAAAACTTGGTGCACGATTTCATTTGACCGAAGGGCTTATGCATATTGAACAACCACGGGAAGCTATTCAAGCGGTTAGCAATTATCTCCGTAAATTCGTTTCTCCTTATATGCTTGCCGCACTTCATATGATGACAACTTTAACAGGGTCAGCTCTTATTGCTTTTGCTGTTGTGGAGAGAAAAATTGATGCAGATCATGCTTGGAATATTGCTCATTTAGATGAAGATTGGATGATAGAACAATGGGGCGTTGATGAAGAAGCAATGGCGCGTCGTGTTGATAAGAAAGTCGAATTTAATGCTGCTGTCACAGTCATGACAACTTGTTTGTAAGAAAAAGTTTTCTTTTATTTATACGCACCATTTTTCTTAATCAGAGTATTTTGTAATTTTCTGGGGATTGACTTTTATTTTTTCCAGTCCTGGGAATGCTTCATTGGTAATGTTTAAGATTGCTTCATCATTACCACGAATAAAATACCAATGGTTGTTGTCAAGAAGTGCAATAACCTCAGTTTGAATAGCGCACTTTTTTCCAGAATTTGTTGTGGTGACAAATTCTACAGGTATAACAAAATAAGGGATACCATTATCAAGTTCTCCTTCACGTTTTTGTTTTTGGTCGATGTGAATACTCTCAATTTTATAATTTTCTGCCAACCGTTCTATTTGGCTTCTCATGATTTGTTGGAATTGTGATTTACTGAAATTTTTCTTGGCAGTTAAGCTATTGATGATTTGGGGAGGAATTGCGTTTAAGATAGCATTCGCATCAGCATTTTGAATTGCTTTGCTGTAAGCAAAAGCTGCTTTTTCAAGGTCTATAAGTCTTTGATTTGTAATTTTAGAAGCTTGAGTTGTAGAGATCATAAAGGCAATGCATAAAAAAATGGGAAAGAGGAGATAAATTCGTCGCATTAGAAACCTTATTAATTGATTTGAATGAATTCAAGTTAGACTTATAAAGGAAAAGTACAGAAGCAAAAAGCCAGTTGTGTTTTCTGATGAGGAGAATATCCACAAAAATGAAGGATGAATCCTTCATTTTTAGTCAAAAGAATAACTGATTATTCTTTAAACAGAATAATACATATCGAATTCGACAGGATGAGGCGTTGTTTCATAACGCAAAACTTCTTGCATTTTTATTTGAATGAAAGAATTAATTTGATCATCGTCAAAAACATCGCCAGCTTTCAAAAAGCTACGATCTTTATCAAGTGCTTCAAGTGCTTCGCGTAGACTTCCTGAAACTGTAGGAACTTCTTTGAGCTCTTTTAAGGGAAGATCATAAAGATCTTTATCCATAGCCTGTCCAGGATGAATTTTATTTTTGATTCCATCAAGACCAGCCATTAAGAGTGCTGCAAATGCTAAATAAGGATTTGCTGTTGGATCTGGAAAACGCACTTCTACACGTTTTGAATTTGGCGAATGACTCATTGGAATTCGGCAAGATGCAGAACGATTGCGTGCAGAATAAGCAAGAAGAACAGGCGCTTCATAACCAGGCACTAAACGCTTATAGGAGTTTGTTGATGGATTGGTAAAAGCGTTAATTGCTTTTGCGTGCTTAATGACACCACCTATAAAAAATAAGCAGGTTTCTGATAGTCCAGCATATTCATTCCCTGCAAAAATTGGTTTACCATCTTTCCAAATAGACATGTGAACATGCATGCCTGAGCCATTATCACCAAAAACTGGTTTTGGCATGAAAGTTGCTGTTTTTCCATAGCTGTTTGCTGTTTGATGAACAACATATTTAAAAATTTGCATCTTGTCGGCTTCACGAACAAGCGTATCAAAGCGAATACCTAATTCATGCTGTCCTGCTGCCACTTCGTGATGATGCTTCTCAACACGAACGCCCATATCTTTGAGTGCCGTGAGCATTTCAGAGCGCATGTCTTGGCAAGAATCGAGTGGGGGAACAGGAAGATAACCACCCTTCATTCGTGGACGATGGCCAAGATTTCCCATCTCATATTCCGTATCATCATTGGAGGGAAATTCACTTGAATCCAGTTTAAATCCAGTATTATAGGGATCCGTTTTATAGCGTACATCATCAAAGATAAAAAATTCCGCTTCTGGACCTATATTGATTGTATCGCCAATTCCTAAAGATTTCATATATACTTCAGCTCTTTTGGCGATAGAACGAGGGTCTCTACGATAAAATTCTCCAGAAACAGGATCAAGCACATCACAAAAGAGGACTAAAGTGGATTGTGCAAAAAAAGGATCAATATGTGCTGTTTCTGGATCTGGCATTAAGACCATGTCCGATTCATTAATTGTTTTCCATCCGGAAATTGAAGAACCATCAAACATAACACCATCGCTAAATGTATCTTCACTGATTTCTGCGATATCCATTGTGACGTGATGCAACTTTCCACGCGGATCGGTAAAACGTAAATCGACAAAACGAATTTCGTTATCTGTAATTTGTTTGATAATGTCTGATGCGGTTGTCATATCCAATTTCCTTATGTGGGATTGAGGTGAATAAAAAAGGTAAAATTTGTTATCATTTATTAAAGGGCATCGATTCCGGATTCGTCAGTACCTATACGAATGGCATCATCAATGGAAAAAACAAATATTTTCCCATCGCCGATATGTTTTGTTTGAGCTGCTTTACGTATTGCGTCAACGGTTTGCTCCAACTTTTCATCGGCAACAACAATTTCAATTTTTACTTTAGGTAGAAAATCAACAACATATTGAGCACCACGATAAAGTTCTGTATGTTCTTTTTGACGACCAAAACCTTTAGCTTCTGTGACTGTAATACCATGTAATCCAATTTTTTGAAGCGCTTCTTTCACTTCATCAAGTTTGAAGGGTTTTATAATGGCTTCAATTTTTTTCATGCTGAAATTATCTCCAACGTTATTTGGTCTTTTTAGACTGCATCACATTATATTGACAACTATAAGATGTCCAACAGATACTTTGTGCACAGAAAGTCAAAAATTCTTTCATTTTATGTCTTGTTTGGAAAAGTTTCGTTTGTGGTATAAAATGGAAAGTTGTCGTTCTTTGAAAAAAGTCTATAAAGCTTGTTAGAGAGTAAAAATAATACAATAATATAAGAGATATTTGGTTCTTTATTATGCCAATTATGCCACATATTTTTTATAAGAGGAGCAGTGTTAGAAGGAGTCCTATAAAGGTTGGCGCAGTAAAATTTCTTTCAGAAATTTTCCCGTATAAGAAGCTGGAATCTGAATAATATCTTCAGGACGTCCAACTGCAACGATTTCACCACCACGGTCTCCACCCTCTGGTCCTAAATCAATAATCCAGTCGGCTGTTTTTATAACTTCAAGATTATGTTCAATCACGACAACTGTATTGCCTTGTTCGACGAGTTCATGCAGAACTTCGAGGAGTTTAGAAATATCATGAAAATGTAAACCCGTTGTTGGTTCATCCAAAATATACAATGTACGCCCTGTTGTTTTGCGTGAAAGTTCTTTAGCAAGTTTTACACGTTGAGCTTCACCACCAGAAAGTGTTGTAGCTTGTTGTCCTAATTTGATATAGCCAAGACCAACTTTACTGAGGGTTTTTATTTTGTTGTGAATGGTAGGAACAGCTTGAAAAAATTCTTCAGCCCTTTCGATCGTCATATCCAAAATATCAGCGATAGACTGCTCTTTGAATTTTACTTCAAGTGTTTCTCTATTATAACGTTTTCCTTGGCAGACATCGCAAGTAACGTAAACATCAGGGAGAAAGTGCATTTCAATTTTGATGACTCCATCCCCTTGACATGCTTCACACCGTCCTCCTTTGACATTAAATGAAAAACGTCCTGCTTGATAACCACGGGCTTTTGATTCTGGGAGTTCGGAAAACCATTCGCGGATTGGCGTAAATGCGCCTGTATAGGTTGCTGGATTAGAGCGTGGGGTGCGTCCAATAGGCGCTTGGTTGATATCAATGACCTTGTCAAGAAATTCCAATCCTTCAATTTTGTCATAGCTTGCGGGGCTATGATAACTTCCCATGATATGGTGTGATGCAGCTTTAAAAAGAGTTTCAATAAGGAATGTTGATTTTCCTCCGCCTGAGACACCAGTTATGCATGTGAAGGTTCCAAGAGGGATATCAGCACTAATATTTTTGAGGTTATTCCCTCGAGCTCCGATGATTTTAAGTTTTTTCGACTTTGCTATTTTGCGTCGTTGAGCAGGTAGTGGAATAGCCATTTTCCCTGAAAGATATTGTCCTGTGAGAGAAGATACATTTTCTATAATTTCCTGTGGTGTACCTTGCGCTATAATTTCTCCTCCATGAACGCCTGCGGCAGGGCCCATATCAACGACATGATCTGCAGTAAGAATGGCATCTTCATCATGTTCAACAACAATAACTGTATTACCAAGATTACGCAGATGGTGCAGCATTTTCAGAAGACGTTCATTATCGCGTTGGTGTAAACCAATAGAGGGTTCATCTAAAATATAAAGGACGCCTGTAAGTCCAGATCCAATTTGGGATGCTAATCGAATACGTTGACTTTCACCCCCTGAAAGAGTGCCTGAATTTCGAGATAAGGTAAGATATTCCAGTCCTACATGATTTAAAAAAGCTAAGCGTTCACGAATTTCTTTTAAAATACGCACTGCGATGTTACGTTGTTTTTCGGTCAGATGTTGATGAATATGAGCAAACCAATCATCTGCTTTTGAAATGGAAAGTTCTGATATTTGCCCAATATGCATTCCGTGGATTTTTACAGCTAACGCTTCTGGTTTTAGACGATAGCCATGACAAGCTGGACAAGCTGAAGAAGACATATAACGTTCGATTTCTTCACGGGACCATGGAGAATCGGTTTCTTTCCATCGTCGCTCCATATTGGGGATAATCCCTTCAAAGTGTTGAATCCTTTTATATGATCCTGAATCATTTTTATAAATAAAGGAGATTTCTTTGTTTTTTGTACCATAGAGAATAGCGTGTTGTGCCTCATTTGAGAGTACACACCATTGATCCGTAAGTTTAAATCCGTAAACTTTGCCTAATGCTTCTAAGGTTTGGCTATAGTATAATGAAGATAATTTAGACCAAGGAGCAATTGCACCATCTTTTAAGGCAAGATTTTTATTTGGTATGATTTTTATCGGATCTACAGCTTTTTTGATACCAAGTCCGTCGCAAAGAGGACAAGCACCAAAAGGATTGTTGAATGAAAATAAACGTGGTTCAATTTCGGGGATAGAAAATCCAGAGATGGGACAAGAAAACTTTTCTGAAAAGATAAGCCGTTTGTGTGTTTCATTTTTCGATTTATGAGCAGATTCTTTTGAGGTTTCGTTTTGTGCTAAGGGCTGGTCAGCCATTTCAGCAACTGCAATTCCATCTGCTAGTCGTAAACAGGTTTCTATACTGTCAGCTAGGCGAGAGGTAATATCATCACGCACGACAATGCGATCTACTACGACATCTATATCATGTTTATATTTTTTATCGAGAGGAGGAATATCAGGAATTTCATAAAATTTTCCATCAACTTTAGCACGTTGAAATCCTTTTTTTAAAAGTTCTGTCAGTTCTTTTTTATATTCTCCCTTTCGTCCTCGGACGAGAGGTGCCATAATGAAAATTCGTGTATCTTCTGGTAAGGACATAATTTGATCAACCATTTGGCTTACCGTTTGGCTTTCAATAGGAAGTCCTGTAGCAGGAGAATGAGGAACGCCAATACGTGCGAAGAGAAGGCGCATGTAATCGTGGATTTCAGTGACGGTTCCTACCGTTGAGCGAGGGTTGCGACTGGTTGTTTTTTGTTCAATAGATATCGCTGGAGAAAGACCATCTATGCGGTCGACGTCTGGTTTTTGCATAACTTCCAGAAATTGACGCGCGTAGGCAGAGAGACTTTCAACATAACGCCGTTGACCTTCAGCATAAATTGTATCAAAAGCTAAAGATGATTTTCCTGACCCAGAAAGCCCAGTGATAACAATCAGTTTGTCCCGCGGAAGATCAAGATCAATATTCTTAAGATTATGCTCACGCGCGCCGCGAATGGATATGTATTTTTGATGAGTCATGTTTTATCCTTAGCATATACAAAAATTGAGCATCTAAAATAGAATAAAACTGTTTTCTGGAATTACAATGCATTTCATTGCTTAACAAAGATAAAGCAGACTTGTCTTGTGGAAAGAAAAATATAAAGAACAATTTTTTATTCTCTGAATGATGGAATAAACTATGCGTGATTGTTATCTTTTGTTATAATCATAAAATGTAACCTTTTAAGAAGGATAGCAAAGTCTACATTGAAGGTCAATTGCAGATATGCAAATGAAAAGGTGGTAATGACTGCTATACAACAAAGATTGTTTTGCAAATTAAGATTTTGGAGTTCATGCAATGGCTGGTAGCCTTAATAAAGTTATTTTGATTGGTAATCTTGGTGCAGATCCTGAAATTCGCCGTTTGAATTCTGGTGATCAAGTGGCGAATTTGCGTATTGCTACTTCAGAAAGTTGGCGTGATCGTAATACAAATGAGCGTAAGGAACGCACAGAGTGGCATAGTATCGTTATTTTTAACGAAAACCTTATCAGAATTGTGGAGCAATATTTAAAAAAAGGGAGCAAAATCTATATTGAAGGTCAGTTGCAAACACGCAAATGGCAAGATCAAAATGGCAATGATCGCTATACAACAGAGGTTGTTTTGCAAAAATATCGTGGTGAATTGCAAATGCTTGATGGGCGTGGTGCTGGTGGAGAGCAAATGCAAGGAGCAAATCAGTCGAGCGGAAATTATGGTAGTGGTAGTTTTGGTGACAGTAGCTCGGGTCAGAGGGACAATTTTGGTCAAAACAATAATCAAGCAAGAGAAGACTTTTCGCACAAATTAGATGATGATGTTCCTTTTTGAGGGCTCTCCAACAGTGTTGTTTTTTCTTCGTTTGTTTCTTTTCAGTTATTTGTTTTAGTTTTTTAAAGTTTAAAGAAGCGAGATCTTGTATCTTTTATCCGTAATTTTTAATACAAATAAATAACATGTTGAAAATTATTGTTAAATTTCTACCTTTGTTGCGGGAGAGGAATTAGCATTTTGGCGCTTTTTTCGCTATAAAAGGGTAAAGTGATTCTTTATTTGAAAGTCTTGAAGCTGTGACCGATCTTACTCCACTACAAGAACGTGATGTGCTAACCGGCATAGAGCCCATCAGCATTATTGATGAAATGCAACGCTCTTATCTCGATTATGCGATGAGCGTGATTGTTTCCCGTGCACTTCCTGATGTCCGTGATGGACTGAAGCCCGTTCATCGGCGGATTCTTCATGCTATGAATGAGATGGGGCTTTCTTTCAACAAGTCTTATCGCAAATCTGCCGGTGTTGTTGGTGAGGTTATGGGGAAATTCCATCCTCATGGTGATGCTTCGATTTATGATGCATTGGTGCGTATGGCACAGGACTTTTCTTTGCGAAATCCATTGATTGATGGGCAAGGAAATTTTGGTTCTGTTGATGGTGATCCGCCTGCAGCAATGCGTTATACAGAATGTCGTTTAGAAAAAGTTTCCGAAGAACTTTTAGCTGATATTGATAAAGATACCGTTGATTTTCAGGATAATTATGATGGGCGTGAGCGTGAACCCGTCGTTTTACCGGCGCGTTTTCCTAATCTTTTGGTTAACGGATCAGGTGGTATTGCCGTGGGAATGGCAACCAATATTCCGCCCCATAATCTTGGAGAAGTTGTTGATGGTTGTATCGCCTTGATTGATAATCCAGACATAACACTTGATGAGATCATCCAAATTATTCCTGGTCCTGATTTTCCTACCGGTGGTATTATTCTTGGCCATTCCGGTATTCGTTCAGCTTATGAAACAGGACGCGGTTCGGTTATTATGCGTGCTAAGGTTGATATTGAAGAAATTCGCAATGGTCGGCAAGCAATTATTGTAAGTGAAATACCTTATCAGGTTAATAAAGCAACCATGATTGAAAAAATGGCTGAATTGGTGCGTGATAAACGTATCGAAGGAATTTCCGATTTGCGTGATGAGTCTGATCGTGATGGCTATCGCGTTGTTATCGAGCTTAAGAAGGATGTTGTAGCAGAGATCGTTTTGAATCAATTATATCGTTATACGCCCCTGCAAACTTCCTTTGGTTGTAATATGGTTGCGTTGAATGGAGGAAAACCTGAACAAATGACGTTGCTTGATATGCTTCGTGCATTTGTTTCTTTCCGAGAAGACGTTGTAAGTCGGCGAACAAAATATCTTTTGCGTAAAGCGCGTGAGCGTGCCCATGTTTTGGTTGGTCTTGCGCTTGCTGTTGCCAATATTGATGAAATTATAGCGCTCATTCGTAAAGCTCCTGATCCACAGACAGCGCGTACACAATTAATGGAGCGGCGCTGGCCAGCTTTTGATGTGGCACCTTTAATTAAACTTATTGATGATCCTCGTCATATTATTCATGATGATGGTACTTATAATTTATCTGAAGAACAGGCGCGTGCTATTTTAGAATTGCGTTTGCAAAGATTAACGGCACTTGGACGTGATGAAATTGCAGATGAATTGAATAAAATTGGTGTGGATATTACCGATTATCTCGATATTTTGGCATCTCGTTCACGTATCATGGGGATTGTTAAGGAGGAATTAAGAGCTCTTCGTGAGGAGTTTGCAACACCACGACGGACTATCTTTGGCTTTGGGAGCGCTGAGATGGATAGTGAAGATCTGATTGCTCCAGAAGATATGGTGGTAACGGTTAGTCATAGTGGCTATATTAAGCGTGTGCCTCTCAATACATATCGTGCGCAGCGCCGCGGTGGTAAAGGACGTTCTGGTATGTCTACCAAGGATGAGGATTTTGTAACGCGATTATTTGTTGTTAATACCCATACACCAGTTCTTTTCTTTTCATCGCGTGGAATTGTTTACAAGGAAAAAGTTTGGCGTTTACCCCTTGGTACGCCGCAATCGCGTGGGCGTGCGCTTATTAATCTGCTTCCTTTACAGCAGGGTGAGCGCATAACAACGATTATGCCTTTGCCAGAAGATGAAGCGCATTGGAGTACATTAGACATTATGTTTGCAACGACGCGTGGAACTGTCCGTCGTAATAAATTATCAGATTTTGTTCAGGTTAATCGGAATGGCAAAATTGCTATGAAGCTTGATGAAGAAGGAGATGAGATTCTTTCTGTCGAGACTTGTACAGAACATGATGATGTTGTTTTAACAACGGCTAATGGACAATGTATTCGTTTTCCAGTTGTTGATGTTCGTGTTTTTGTAGGACGTAATTCGGTGGGGGTTCGTGGTATTAATTTGGCTGATGGTGATAAGGTTATTTCGATGACGATCTTAGAGCATGTTGAGGCGACTTCCTTTGAACGTTCTGCTTACATTAAACGGGTGGTGAGTGAACGGCGTGCTGCTGGTGCCGATGCTGAAGATATTGTAACTCTTGATGAAGAAGATGAGGGAAATGAAACGGAGTTAACAGACGAGCGCTATGCAGAACTTAATGCGCGCGAACAAATGCTTTTAACAGTGAGTGAGTTTGGTTATGGAAAACGATCTTCCTCATATGAATTTCGAGTTTCTGGACGCGGTGGAAAAGGGATTCGTGCAACAGATCCTTCTAAAACAGCTGGAATTGGTAAATTAATAGCGGCTTTTCCGGTGAAAGCGCAAGATCAAATTATGTTGGTCTCAGACGGTGGGCAGCTCATTCGTGTTCCTGTGGAGGGGATTCGTATAGCTGGCCGTTCGACGAAAGGGGTCACAATCTTCAATACAGCTGAGGGTGAAAAAGTCGTATCGGTTGAACGTATTTCTGAATCTGAAGATGATGATAACCAATTAGATGATGCAGCTGAGAAATCTCCTGATACAGTTGGTGTGAGCACAGAAAAATAGTTCTTAAGGGGGCGAAGTGAAACGATGAAAATTGCTCTTTATGCTGGTTCCTTTGATCCTCTTACAAATGGTCATCTTGATGTTTTGCGGGGCAGTTTCATTTTGGCTGATAAGGTGATTGTAGCTATAGGTGTGCAGGCTAAAAAAAAACCACTTTTTAGTTTTGAAGAGCGGGTTGATTTAATTACTGAGGTAGGGAAAGATTTGTTAAATGTAGGTCCTGATCGGTTGCAAGTTCTCTCATTTGATGCTCTTTTAATTGATAAGGCTCGAGAAATTGGTGCTTCATTTCTTATTCGCGGATTACGTGATGGTACTGACCTTGATTATGAAATGCAAATGGCGGGGATGAATGCTTTCATGGCTCCTGAATTGCAAACAGTTTTTTTGCCGGCAAGCGTTTCTGGACGCGTCATTACTTCTACATTGGTGCGTCAAGTTGCTTCTATGGGAGGCGATGTGGCGTCCTTCGTGCCTGCAAATATTGCAAAAGCTTTGCGCTTAAAATTTCAATCTTCAAAGGAATATGATTATGTATCTTAGAGTTTTTGCTCTTTTGACATGTCTTTTTTGTTTTTTTTCGTTGAGTGCTGTCGCGAGAGATTCTAACATAACCGATGATGCAAATGTTCTTATTTTATCTCTTAAAAATGGTGATGTGATTATTCGTCTGCGTCCTGATCTTGCACCTAAACACGTTTTACAAATCAAAAGGTTAACAAAGGAAGGTGCATACAATAATGTTGTCTTTCACCGTGTTATTCCAGGTTTTATGGCACAAACTGGTGATGTTCAATTTGGAAAAAAGGGGAGTGCAGACTTTGATGCTAAACGCGTTGGGAGAGGCGCCTCAAATTATCCCAATGTACCAGCAGAATTTTCAAGTCAGCCATTTAAGCGTGGGACCGTTGGAATGGCGCGTGCACAAGATCAAAATTCCGCGAATTCTCAATTCTTTATTTGTTTTGATGATGCTCCTTTTTTGAACGGTCAGTATACTGTTGTTGGAGAGGTTATAAAAGGTATGGACGTTGTTGATCAAATTAAAAAAGGCACCAGAAGTAATAATGGATCGGTAAAAAATCCTGATGTTATTAATGCTGCTACTTTACAAGCTGATAGATAAGACAAAGGAGTTTAGCCATATGTCCGAAATGAGAGATTTAGAAAATACCTTAATTCTTGAAACAACAAAGGGGAAAGTTTTTATTGGGCTTTTTGCTGATTTAGCACCTGGGCACGTTGCACGTATTAAAGAACTTGTCCGTGAAGGTGCTTATGATAATGTTATTTTTCATCGCGTTATTGATGGTTTTATGGCTCAAACGGGGGATGTACAATTTGGAAAAAAGGATGGGACAGAATTTAATTTATCACGTGCGGGTATGGGAAGTTCAGCGAAACCTAATTTGACAGCAGAGTTTTCAAATCTTTCTCATAAGCGTGGTACAGTTTCTATGGCACGTAGCCAGAATCCAAATTCTGCTAATTCACAGTTTTTTATTTGCTTTGCTGATGCTCCTTGGCTTGATCGCCAATATTCTATATGGGGACAAGTGATTGAAGGTATGGAAAATGTCGATAAAATTAAGCGTGGTGAGCCTGTTATAGAGCCTGATATAATTCTTAAAGCTACAATTGCTGCCGATACGAAATAATATAATTATATCGATTTCAATTTTAAGAGCCTTAAGTGAAGATATTCCAGTCTGATTGTTGTCTCAAATATGATAAAGATCAACTGTTACAGCTTAAATCCATAAGGGGATTCTAAGCCTATGCGTTCTCTTCGCATTAAGTTTCGTTATCTGTAAGTTTTATCGGTTTTGCTGGAGGGCTTTTTTGCTGTTGTTGGTGATAGGAGTACGTTCAAGGTTGGATAATTAATGGTCGTACTGCTGGCTTACAAGCAGAGCATGAATGACTGATTTCATTATTTTAATTATACAGAGTTCATTACTTTTTGCAGTTGTTCTATGGTTTATCTTTGTGTTTTGAATTTTATATTTTTATGTAAGTGGATTTAGGAAGGCAATGCTCTAGAATAATGCTTTGTATTGAAAATCGTTTAAAAGAAGATGAGAAGGTTTCTGTGTTGATTTCTTCTGAGTTTGTTTAATGAAGGAAGACTTAAAGTTTAAGTGTTACGATGGTGAGTTGTGATGAGATATTTTGTTGTTATTTGCTGCTCTTATAATGCTTAATGCTCATTTTTTACTGAACTATATTGGCATGAAAATATAAGGCCGTTATTTTTTTGGCAACGGCTCTAGAACTGCGGTGGATAGAAATATAACGCCTACATTGTTGGTATATCGAATATTATTGGGAAATGAGACTATCATTTTACCTATGATAATTGTTTGATAACAAAATTTCATTTACTCTGTTAAATTCTTTTATGCTGATTACAATATTAAGAGAATCGAAGATTAATCCATTAAGCTTATGATGATGTCTTAAGAAAAGCCATAGCTTTTCTTAAGACAATGTGAGTTTGTAGAATCAAAAAGACAAGAGTGATGATAAAGACATTTCATTATAAAAAAATTGCTCAAGATGGGTGTGCACGTCGTGGTGAAATTATAACGGGTCGTGGGAGTGTTCGTACACCAGCATTTATGCCCGTTGGAACGGCAGGAACTGTGAAAGCTATGTATATGGATCAGATACGTGCTCTTGGTGCAGATATCATTTTGGGCAATACTTATCATTTAATGTTGCGTCCGGGAGCAGAGCGTGTTGCTCGTTTAGGAGGTTTGCATGAATTTTCACGCTGGTCTGGACCTATTTTAACCGATTCTGGCGGATTTCAAGTTATGTCGTTGGCGGGAATTCGTAAAATTACAGAACAAAATGTTATTTTTCGTTCTTACATTAATGGCGCATACTATGAGATGAGTCCAGAGCGTTCTATCGAAATTCAAGGGCTTCTTAATTCTGATATTCAGATGCAGTTGGATCAATGTATTGCACTGCCGGCAAGTGAAAAAGAAATAGAAGCTGCTATGGAACTTTCATTGCGGTGGGCCGAGCGTTGTAAAACAGTTTTTGGTGATCAGCCAGACAAAGCACTGTTCGGTATTGTTCAGGGTGGTGATAATATGAAACTGCGTGAACGTTCTGCACAAGCGTTAAAAGAGATGGATTTGAAAGGCTATGCTATTGGGGGACTTGCTGTTGGCGAACCACAGAGTGTTATGACAGCCGTTTTGGATGTGACTTGTCCAATTTTACCAGAGGATAAACCACGTTATCTTATGGGGGTGGGAACGCCTGATGATATTTTACAAAGTGTTGCTCGTGGTATTGATATGTTTGATTGTGTTATGCCAACCCGTGCAGGACGTCATGGTTTAGCTTTTACACGTTTTGGTAGAATTAATTTGCGTAATGCGCGTTATGCAGAGGATCCACATCCTCTTGATCCACAGTCTCTTTGTCCTGCTGCATATGATTATAGCTGTGCTTATTTGCATCATTTGATTAAATCCGGTGAGTCTCTTGGTGGTATGTTATTGACTTGGAATAATCTCTTTTATTATCAGCAGCTTATGCAAGGAATTCGTGAGGCTATTGAAGAAGGATGTTATAGTGATTTTTGTGCTGAAACACGTGCTTTATGGATGCAAGGACGCTAAAGCGTTGATTGCAATGAACGCATCTGTCTTTTTTCATGTTGCTTAATCTGTTTTGTATTAAAGGCTTTTGCTAAAAATGAAGCTAAAAGTGCTTTTTAGAAATATAAAGTTGTATTGATCTAAAATAAACGTGCAGTTTATTGGTATATATTTTCTTTGTAACTGTAAAAGTAAACCGAAACTTTTACTCCGGTACGCACTACCTGATCCGGAGAAAAACAGTTTGTTTCTGTTTCTGATGACTGTTTAGATCAACAATGTTAATGAGGAGTTAGCGAACCTTTAAGGAAGTATGAAAATTGCGTTTTTATAGGGTTATTTGTATTTTTTATCCTTAAACAGTGAAGTCATAAAAACGGCCGTCTTATTAAGCAGGAAATATAAAGGTGTTTTTGTCTGAATTGAAGATTTGAAAAACACAAAAGATTAACACTTTAAAGTGTTGGCTTATTTTATTCTAATAATGATATTTTCATAACTAAAGTTTTATTTACGTTACAGAATGTTGCAGATAGTATCCAGCTAAAAAAACAAATTCTATTTATTAAAGAGATATTTTATGTCACACCAAAAGAAAAATAAAAGCATTTTTGTTTTTGTTGTGGAAGGTGTTTGAATTGTGTCATTGGAAATTTTTAAGCATAAATATAAGAAGGTCCTAAGTTCATTTATACGCTATATTACAAATTTCATGATTAAAATATCACTCTATAGAAATGAAGAAGATGAGGAATTCTCATAGAGAAAGCATTTTTGCGTTAAGAATTGATTTGAGAACACGGTGTTTAGCAATTTTAGCTCTTGCGGTGGGGAGTTTTGCTATTGGTACTGCAGAATTTGTAGCTATGGGTTTGCAACCGGAAATGGCACGAAGCTCATCTGTTGATATTCCTACAGCGGGTCAATATATTTCTGCTTATGCATTGGGTGTTGTGATTGGGGCGCCTCTTTTAGCTGTTGCGACAGCTCAGTTATCACGCAAAACTGTATTGATAGGATTAATGTTTTTTTATGCACTGGCAAATATTACAAGTGCTTTTTTTTCTGATTTTAGCACATTAGTAGCGTTGCGGTTTATTAGTGGTCTTCCACATGGCATCTATTTCGGTCTTGCAACTCTCGTTGCAGCTTCAATGGTGGAAATGAATGAACGGTCCAAAGCTGTCGGGTATGTTATGCTTGGTTTAACGATTGCGACTGTTTTTGGAGCACCTAGTGCAACGTGGATTGGTCAACTTGTTGGTTGGCAGAGTGCTTTTGTTCTTGTAGGTGCGATTGCTTTATTATGTTGTTTGCTTGTTTGGAAATTTTTACCTTCTGGTTTGGATCGTTCAAAAACAAGTCCTCTACGTGAACTTGGTGCATTACGGCAAAAGCAGGTTTGGTTTCTTTTGATGATGGTTTCTGTTGGAGCATCAGGATTATTTTCTGTTTTTACTTATATTAAGTCAACATTAATGCATATTGCTGGTGTTTCGCTTGATTTTGTGCCATTTATTATGCCGTTAGTTGGATTAGGTATGGTAATAGGGAATCTTTTTGGACCTAAATTTGCAGTAAAAATAGGTCTTTCACCATTGATATTTTTTTCGATGTTTTGGAGCACGTTTGTTTTTTTTCTTTTTTTCTTCTTATCACATACTCCGTTAACAGCAGCATTAGGATGTTTTTTTGTTGGTACTTCTTTTGCCGCTATGCCTTCTATACAAACAAAGATTATGGATGTCTCTCTTCATGGACAAATTTTGGCAGGAGCATTAATGCAGTCTGCTTTTAATATTGCTAATGCTCTTGGAGCAGAATCTGGAGCATGGGTTTTGAGATTGGGCTATAGTTATGAATATACCGCTATTGTTGGGGGTATTTTAACTTTATGCGGATTACTGATTTTTTGCTTCTCATGGTGGAAATTTGGATGAAATAAAATCAAATAATTATGCCTAATGTAAGGGATTGGTCTGTTATTGATTCTATTACGTTTTTTTGCCCCTATCCCTAACTTTTTTGAAGCTTTTTTATCGCTTCAAGGGCAAGTTTTTTACGATCTGCGCTTTTGGTATAAAGAGATGCCATATTGTCATCTGTCCATCCAAAGATTGCTTTGAGTTGTGAGACTGTTGCACCTGAGTTAGCAGCACGTGTTGCTGCTAATTTCCTCAAGCCATGGGCTGATTTTTTGATACCTGCTTTGATACAGGAATTACGAAATAAAACCCCAAAGCTTTCTTTGGGTATTTTGTTTCCACGTCTACCACAAATGAATGTTTCTTCTCCAATAGGACCAATTTTAAGGGTTTCTGCTAATTCAGGCAAAATAGGAAGAAAAACATCTGTTTTAAATTGGCTCTTTTCTGTTTTAAGATGAATGATATTCTCTTTCACATCTTTCCAACCAATGCGAACGGCATCACCACGGCGCAAACCCGTGTACAGAAGGACATCAATCCAAACACGTTCATGGGTTCCTAAAGCCCATTTTTGATAATATTTCTCAACATCTTCTTCTGTCCAAACAGGAAATCCCTCTTTATTTTTAAGAGTAGGTCTTTTGATTCCTAATGCTGGATTGTCTTCTAAAAGACCTTGATCAATTGCCCAATTAAAAAGACCATTAAGTGATTTTAGAAAATCTCTAGCCATTCCAGGTGTTTCTTTACGTCGTTCAACACCGGCTATAATATGTTTCTTTTCGATTGCTTTATATGGAATATTCCCTATGGAATCGCATACCTTCATAAGGATGGATTCTTTTTGTCTTTTCGTAGCTTTAGCAAAGCTATGCCAATTGGAGCTGTTAAAATATTGTTTAAGCAGCCATGCAAAAGAACCTTCAACAAGTTTCCCTGGCTTGGATTTAGGAAGGATAAGTCCTTGTAATTGGGCAAGGGCGCTTTTGTAATTGTCGACAAACTCTTGCGTTCCATAGGTTCCTCGTACTCTAATACGTTTCCCATGACCAATACGCACATACCATATAATTTTACCATGGCGTGTGATTTCTTTAACAAGA
>NZ_JBTTDJ010000010.1:0-66057 GCF_055796165.1 Bartonella sp. EBT8 | reverse complement strand
ATAAACATTTACTCTTTGCATGCCTTATCTTACAAAGAATCTTGACACATCTCACATACGAGCGCAATGTTTTACCCAATCCCTTTATCACTTTTAAATACTCGCTCTATCTGAATAATCTAAATTGGCTAAAATTGCTTTTCTCAGTATTTTAATCAGATTCATTCCGTAACTGAATGATCATGGCTTCAATACGTGATCGTCCTGTAAAATTCTCAGGCATTGCATTCAAAAAATTTTGTAAAAACCGCACTGCTTGCACAGACCTCCCTGCCTGATGAAGTGCTTCAGCGAGTAATAAACGAGGATAAAAATCATTTGGCGCTAAATCTGCTGCTTTTTGAAAGGCATCTTGTGCTTCTTGCGTAATTATTCCACCCCCATAACCAACCAATGCCAACCCATATCCAACAAGCCTTGGCGCAGATTCTCCGTTCAACCGCAGTGCATCTAAATAAATGTTCACTGCATTCTGAAATTGGCTTTCCTCGAGGTATCCAACTGCTAACGCATCCGCTAACTTGCCATCATGAGGTGCACGAAAAAACAAAACTTGTAGACGAACAAGCTGTTCACGCTTACTAAGCATCTTTGGGTCCTTATCCATTAACATGCTAAAATAATAACTTTTAACTTCTGGATTACCTGTAATACCGTAAATACTCCAGGTGATAAGAAGAACAAAGAAAATACTAAGAACATTAAGAGTATGCCTATTTTTATGATGCATGCAAGTCTTATCAAAATTAACTGAAGACATACGACTTCTATAGCTATCAATGGTATGAACTCTCCACTTTTTTTTTGCTCCACAATTATGGAGCGAAAAAAAAAGAACACTTGCTAGAAGAGTAAGAAAAAATGCTGCCAAAACTAGTAATAGCATATCATTTTGATGCCAATCTGAAAATCAAAAAACTTAGCCAATTTACACTCTTCTCCTATGCAAAAAAATTCTGATGTAAAACGATAGCCTCCCACATTCTCATGGATAGCATCGTAAAGTTTATCATTCATTGTTCGCATAAGTATCAAGAGCATAAAACAAAATTTTATTTCTCCATTTTAATCACAGACAGATATTATCTCTCAAAATTATTAAAGAACACTCTACCCTCTATATTTTTGTAAAAACACTGCTGCATACTTACAAATTGAATATACATTACCTCGCGTCAAAAAGAGAAAATAATTTATCTTCTACCTTTACAACTTCATATTTTCCCTAAACTAAGTTATATTTCGGTTTCAGAAGTTATCCAAAAATAAAGAGGTTAATAAAAGCGATATTCTTATAGAGAGATTGTTGATATTGAAGAATAAATAACAGGTGCGGCAGGTGTTTTTTTATGGTTTTAATCCCATCTTAAAAGACAAGAGTGCAAAAAAGAAAGCCGTATCAATTTATATGATGCAGTTTACTGATAGAAGCTTTGATAGAAAATTCAAAATGTTGAATATTATTGTGTACAAAAGGTATCATATTGCAAGCTTTCTATTCTCTTTATAAAAACTTATCCTAAAAAACATAAATGAAGAATAAGAAAGCTCTCTTTCAGATTATCACATTTGAATGAAAAAAAACCTGTTAGCTTTGTGATGCTTTAAACGTATTAAGATATTAAGCTCATGTTTGAGATCTCTAAAATTATGCAATCCACATAACGATTAATCCCTTTCAAATTTCGCTCAAAAAAGAGCAAAAGCCATATCATTCTTTAAATCTATGCAACTACTGTTATCGACAATTTTAAACGATTGCGTTTTAACAATGCGATTTGTTGTGATAAAAACGTATTGTAAAATTTATGAACTGTTATGGATGATAACTGCTTTTTGCCCTATTGCTGCCTTTAGCCCTGTCTCATCGATAATGATGATGTCATCACTGCTGACTTGAGCACTTGCATTGTTGGTGATGACTGCGGTTATGATGCTTCCTGCTGTCAAGTTGTTTTTTTCTGCAAGTACCGTGCTAGCAATAATGCCTCCAATCAGCATTGTTTGCTCTTTTATAGTGATATCAAAACCTCCCGCTCCTGCCTCTGAACTCCTGATTTCTCCAGAACGCTGGTATAATGACAGAAGGATTGAGCCTTTTACAAAGGGCTCAAAAATAAAAGGCAAACCTCCTTAATTTATAGGGTGATTATTAAACATCTTTCTCTATAAAAGTATCAGTGTTTTTTCTAAGTTAACTCTTATTCGTATTCTAATACAATTTGCTTTTTCTTTAAATTATAAAATTTAAGCACATAAAAACAAATAACAAGCCAAATAATCCAACTAACACCTACAATTAAAACCGGCCGCGTATCATCAAAAAACCATAGCAGAATAAAAATAAAAATCATAAACAAAATAGAAAAAATTGGTCCTATGGGCCAAAAGGGTATCGGAAACTTTAAACCACATTGTACTTCTTTAGACATTTTAAGCCGCATAAAAATTTGTGAAAGTAAAATCATCATCCAAACAAAAACCGTTGCAAATGTTGCCATGGCTGCAATAAGAAAAAATAGCCCCTCATGGTAAAAATAATTAAGGACAACACCAAGAAGAAAAACTATGAAGATTAGTAAAATAACAAGAATTGGTATACCGTTTTTTGATAAATATTGAAATTTCTTCAAAGCATAACCTTCTTGCGATAACCCATGTATCATGCGACAAGCACCATACATCCCACTATTCATCGCTGAAATAGCCGCTGTAACAACAACAATGTTCAAAATATTAGCTGCATATGAGATCCCAAGGTTTTCAAAAATTGAAACAAAAGGACTCTTCATAAGACCAATTTTATTCCAAGGATAAAGGGACATTAAAACAGCTAAAGTCATAATATAAAATAGTAAAATACGAACTGGAGTAGAATTAATTGCTTTTGAAATCGTTTGATGAGGACTTTGTACTTCCATCACTGCCATCCCTATGATTTCTATGCCACCAAAAGCAAAGACCACAACGCTGAAACAAGCTAAAAAACCAAACCAACCATTCGGAAAGATACCACCATTTTTCCACAAATTATGGATACTAACAGAAGAAGAATTTACACCGCTATCCCAACCACATAAAATAATTGCTATCCCTAAAACAATCATCGCAATGATCGCAATAATTTTAATAGAAGACAACCAAAACTCTAGTTCACCGTACACTTCTACCGCTGCTAAATTAATCCCTGTAATAATCAGTGTAATACTAAGTGCCCATATCCAAGGTGCAACATTAGGATACCAAAACCCCATATAAGTTGCAAAAGCCGTGATATCAGCTAAACCCACAAGAATCATCTCGAAGACGTATGTCCACCCCGTTAAAAAACCCGCCAATGGTGATATGTAATTTGCTGCATAACGAGCAAAAGAACCAGGTAATGGATTATGAATAATCATCTCACCAAGAGCTCGCATAACCATAAAAATCACTAAACCAGACACACAATAAGCAATCAAAACACTTGGACCAGCAAGCTTAATCGCTTGTGCAGACCCGTAAAAAAGGCCTGTTCCAATAGCAGAACCAAGAGCTAAAAAAATAACTTGTCGCTTACTCATACCTCTTTTCAGTTCATTTGTTACCATTTCTTTCCTTCTTCAATGAAATGTTGACTAAGACTCACACCAAGAACATCCGCTTTATAACAAATAAAGCTTCATATCTTACTCACGAATATATTGTAAAAAACATTGAACAATGGCTAGTCAAACACTCTATCTTAGACAATGAAAGAATAATTTTATTTTAAATTATTCAGTTTTTTATAGCCTAAAATTTGTATCATTTTATGAAATTACGGAACAAATGAGCACCATTATTATATTTTTTAGCTCCCAATTTTGCAACAACTCTTGCATTTAGACAGTTCATAAGAGGAATTTCTAATCCTTTCTTCAACAGCTTTTATCCCCATACCAATCTCATGTGTGACGTGTAAAGACATGGTTCTGATTATTTTAATACGAACAGATTTGAAATGAAAGAGCCATACGATATTCGCGGATCGCATTCAATAGGCAAAATAATAAATTATATAGAGAGATCAATATGTTGATTTGATTATGATTTTGTTAATTCATTGTCACATTCTTTATTTTGTGCAAAAAAAACATTGTAATTGGTACAATAACAATCTCTATACTTTCGTATCAGCTTATTCAAATAGAAGCTTAAAAATGCGTATTGCTATAGTTGAGAGCGAATACATTAATTATTATGATCTTAAGCAAATTCTCTATCATTATTTTACTCATAACACACAAGAATTATATACAATAATGCATAAAATAACCTTTAATACCTTGAATAATCTTATTAATGATAAAGTGAATCTCGCCAATTTTCAAAGCTTTTAGAAAATGTATCTCCAACCCATTTCTTCAAAATTCTAACAATTTTAAGCATATGATTTGTGAAAAAAAGAACTATTTCAGTAAAAATAATCTTCTTTTGCCCGATAATAGATCTATCCTGTTCTTCAGCATTTTAACCTGAAATACTAGAAACAATTATATTTTTTTCTGAATTATATCTTTCTCTTGGGCAACCCTAACAATGAAAAATCCCTCTTTAGATCTATCTTTCCAGAGCTTCGCATTAATTTCCATTATTTGTAAAAAACAAAAAATAAATGCTATTAAAATATAGATTTTACTCTTCTTAAACATTTATTTCTCCTTTATTTTTATTAAAAGAAATTATAAAATTTAAATATTCTTAAAAAAGAAAAAATAATAAAATATTGAACTTATTTAGTGATAAATAATATAATATACTTTGCGTAAAGACAAAATATAAATAAAATATATAAACTTTCAATTATATTTTATATAATAAAAATGCAAAACTCATTTTCTATAATATTATCTTTTATAAGACTGTTTTGATAAATAAAATTATCATGAAACATAGCATGAGGAAGACAATTTTGTAAAAGTACCCAAGACATATCAAAAAGTCAATGAACCTATATTTATTTAAAATATTGAATGTATTATAGATATTCTAATTTTTCTGAAATAATCTAAAAATCAAACGTCACTTTTTCTTTATTGATCGCAAATAAATATTATTTTGGTTGTAGTTGAGGAAAAATTGTTTTTGGTAAAACAGAGAATAAGTGCCCTTCACGCACAAGAATGTGCCCCTTATGAAGATCTGGAGCCATATAGCGATCTTCCTCAAGAGGAGCAATCTTTTTGCGTAGATAGTTCATAACGGCTTGCAAGAAAGAGCTTGTTTTTAAAGGTGCACGATATTCAATTCCTTGTGCTGCAATGAGTGTTTCAATACCAATAATCGTAAAAAGATTTTCACTCATCGCCAACAACCGACGAGCACCATGGCAAGCCATTGAAACATGGTCTTCCTGATTTGCTGAAGTTGGTGTTGAATCAACTGAGGCAGGATGCGCCATTTGTTTATTTTCAGACATTAAAGCAGCTGCAGTTACCTCAGCAATCATAAAACCTGAATTAAGGCCCGCATTTTGTGCTAAAAAAGCTGGAAGCCCATAAGAAACTGCTGGATCAACCATAAGAGCGATACGCCTTTGAGAAATAGAGCCTATTTCACATAACGCAAGAGCAATTTGATCAGCAGCAAATGCTACAGGTTCAGCGTGAAAATTTCCCCCCGATACAACCTCGCCATTGCTTAGAATTAATGGATTATCTGTGACTGCATTCGCTTCAATAATGAGTGTTTTTGCTGCTGCTAGAAGAATATCAAAACATGCCCCCATAACCTGTGGTTGACAACGTATACAGTAAGGATCCTGTACACGATTATCATCATGCAAATGCGCAACCCGAATTTCTGAATCCTCTAAAAGCTTTTCTAATGTTTGTGATACAGCAATCTGCCCATAATGGCCCCGTAAAATATGGATATCAGGGTGAAATGGTGCCGTTGATCCCATGATAGCATCCGTTGTCAATGCCCCAGCAAGAAGTCCACCACACAAGGCTCGATAACTCTGGAAAAGACCTGCCAAAGCAAGGGCTGTTGATGTTTGAGTACCATTAATAAGAGCTAGACCTTCTTTTGCTTCTAAAATAATAGGAAACAACCCTGCTTCCTTTAGAGCAGACGCCCCACTCATACGAATATTTTGAAAGAAGGCTTCTCCCTCTCCCATCATAACAGCAGCCATATGAGCAAGTGGTGCAAGATCACCGGATGCACCAACTGACCCCTTTTCAGGAATGACAGGAATGACACCTTTTGTAAGCATGTTTTCTAGTAAATGTACTAACTCTAAACGCACACCGGAAGCACCTCGCCCTAAAGAAAGAAGCTTTAAGGTCATTATCAAACGCACAATATTTTCAGCTAAAGGTTCTCCCACACCACAACAATGTGACAAAATAAGATTTCTTTGTAAAAGAGCTACATCGTTTGCATCAATTTTAATCGAAGCCAATTTGCCAAAACCAGTATTGATGCCATAAACTGGCTTACTTCCAGCAGCAATTTCAGCAATACGCTCTGCTCCCTTCCTGATAACGAAGTGCGTATCATTGTGAAGTTTACTCACTTCACCATTGAAATAAATAGCCTCTAAATCGCTAAGCGTTACCTCACCCGGTTTTAGTATAATCGTCATAACTTACTTTCTTATTTACTTAAATCATAAGACTAGAATTATTGAATTTTCTATCAAACAAAAAAGGGTTAGCACCTCTCTGGAAAGCTTAAAAACTGCCAGATAAATAAATTTTGCTCATTTTTTAACTTATAAATAGCAAGATTAACTATTGCATTTTTAAGTACCATTTTATTAGAAAATCCTTTACACATCCTTTCCTAGGGTTAAGGTAGGATCTGCTTTATTCCCTATTAGAGAGTTCTGTTGTGGATTTTTTGTATCATAGATTCCCCCTCAAGATAATAAAAATAGAAATTAAATAATTAAAAAGATCAATAGGAAATTTATACTATGTTTATGCATAACACAAATATTCCTTAAAATATAAGTTAAAATAAATTACTAATAAAAATAGACCTCTCCATACAATAGAGGTAAATTGTTTAAGAAATTTTGCTTAATCAGCAATAGATATTCAAACTCATATATTCTCTAAATAAACAGTTATAATCATGAAAATATCATATACGGTGTGTATCGGAGCATTGATACCCTTTGCTGTATCCATGTTATTGGAATGCACTATAGAGAGATAATCTAAATGCGCACAATAGATTTTCCCCAAAATATGTACATGAAAATTACAAAAATTTAAAACACCATCCAACTTAAAAAAATAAAAGAATATATAGAATTTAAAAAAATTATAAATTTCATAATATTATTCCTACTGTCATTATTTTAATTTTAATGGATTTATAAAAAATAACAATATGAAGCGTATAACTAATGCTGCTTTACAGATAAATTCCATGAAAGATTCTCTGTAAGAGGATAAGAAAAACGTCTTTCCTTCATTTATAGAAAGGGGTTAGGACATTAAAATATAGGTTTTAAGAGTTTAATCCATTTCTGTAGACCCAAGGTAAAAAAACCTTACATGATAAGTTTTTCCATTGTACATCCCTCTCCTTTAATATTCAAAGCATTCAATGAAAGATTAATAAATAACAAACAACTCGATTGACCTAAAATTTTTTGGTTATTCTCTCCATAACTAACAAGGAGCTTCAATCACCATTTAATAAAAATAGCTTCGTTTTCATGAGATAATCTTGTCATAAAGATGATGCGAAATGCGATTGAAAAGTTTGGTGCACCCGACAGAATTCGAATCTGTGACCTCTGCCTTCGGAGGGCAGCGCTCTATCCAGCTGAGCTACGGGTGCTTAAAACTAATCATTGGTAGCCTTTTAACTGAACATCCTCTCAGCTTCAATGGATAATTATCATTCTTAAAAAAACACCTGCTTATAGTTTATACGGCGATAAAATTTTTTTGCCACATCCTGCTATAATATAGTACCTTAAACAGATTACTTTTCATACATAATCCTTTTTCTTATAAAAACAGTTTTTACATACAGCTTCAAAACTCCTCTCAAATAGGCTAAAAAATAAGTTGTGAATATCAGGATAATTTTTAATGACTACATTACCAAAGCGCTTCCATTTTATCTCTTCTAAAACTGAGGAAGCTATCAAAGCTACTCATAAATTAATTTCTGTTTATGGTCATTCTCCTCTGGAAGAAGCTGACGTTGTTATTGCAATAGGGGGTGATGGAACCATGTTACAAACAGTACGAGATGTTATGAACACTGGAAAACCTATTTACGGCATGAATCAAGGTTCTGTAGGATTTCTTATGAACGAATTCCATGAACAGGAATTGCCCCATCGTATTGCTGTCGCGCATAAAAAGGAAATCCATCCTCTACGTATGATTGCAAAAGACGAATGCCAAGGAACTATTGAAGCACTCGCAATCAATGAAGTCTCACTTTTTCGTCAATCTTATCAAGCAGCAAAAATTCGTATTAGTATTGATGACAATATACGCATGGAACAATTAAGTTGTGATGGTATTCTCGTTGCCACACCAGCAGGATCTACTGCCTATAATTTATCAGCACAAGGACCTATTTTACCCCTCATGGCTCCACTTATGGCACTAACGCCTGTTAGTCCCTTTCGTCCTCGTCGTTGGCATGGAGCACTGCTGCCAAATACGGCAGTCATACGCTTTGATATGCTCGAACCTGAAAAACGCCCCGTAAACGCTGCAGCCGATAATGTTGAAGTTAAATCTGTCCATTCAGTTACTATTTCAACAGCAACAGAAGTAACAGCCTCAATTCTTTTTGACTTTAACCATTCATGGGATGAACGGATTTTATCAGAACAATTTCGCTATTAATTATTGTATTATGCTTGCTATATATATATGATTGTTATAGTTAACTTTTTTTGAAGGTCTCTTAGCCCTTAAGAAAAGTATAAAATACTTAGTCCCACGAATAGTTCGGATAGCGAAACTAAAATCGCAGAGCAATTGATAAAAAAATGATACCACCTTTAAACAGTTTTGATGATTTAGGTCTTTCCGAAAAAGTTATCAAAGCAGTAAAATCCGCAGGATATACAGTTCCAACACCTATTCAGAGTGGAACAATCCCCCATGTACTTCAAAGAAAGGACGTTTTAGGAATCGCTCAGACAGGTACGGGAAAAACAGCTTCTTTCGTTTTGCCCATGCTCACACTCCTTGAAAAAGGTCGTGCAAGAGCACGAATGCCTCGTACTCTCATATTAGAACCAACACGAGAACTTGCAGCCCAAGTTGAAGAAAATTTCGATAAATACGGAATAAATCATCGTTTAAATGTTGCACTTTTAATTGGCGGTGTTTCTTTTGAAAACCAAGACCGTAAACTTGAACGAGGAGCTGATGTTCTTATCGCAACACCAGGACGTCTGCTTGATCATTTTGAACGCGGTAAATTACTGATGATGGGTGTTGAAATTCTTGTTATTGATGAAGCTGATCGCATGTTAGATATGGGGTTTATTCCTGATATTGAACGTATCTGTAAACTAACTCCTTTTACGCGTCAAACTTTGTTCTTTTCCGCAACAATGGCACCAGAAATTACCAAACTAACAAAGCAATTTCTACATTCTCCTATCTCTGTTGAGGTTACAAAAGCATCCTCAACAGCGACCACAATTACACAACGACTCGTCAAATCTGGGAATAAATCATGGGATAAAAGAGCAGTTTTGCGAGAGCTTATTCACAATGAGAGCGATGCACTTAGAAATGCTATTATTTTTTGTAATCGGAAGAAAGACATTTCTGAATTGTTTAGATCACTCGTCAAACATAATTTTAGTGTAGGCGCACTCCATGGCGATATGGATCAATATTCACGTACAAATACACTTAATGATTTTAAAAATAATAAACTCAAACTTCTTGTTGCTTCTGATGTTGCTGCTCGTGGACTCGATATCCCAGCGGTAAGTCATGTTTTCAACTATGACGTTCCCACACATGCTGAAGACTACATTCATCGAATTGGTCGTACAGGACGTGCAAATCGTAGCGGAAAAGCTTTCACGATTGTCACAAAAGCTGACCAAAAATATATCAGTGCTATTGAAGAAATGAGCAATGAAAAAATTGAATGGCTTAATGGAGACCTCTCTACTTTAATACCCAATGATCAAGAAGACGACATTGTTTTAAAGAAAAAGTCTCCAAAATTAGCGAAGAAATCTACTCCCAAAGAGCATACTGTTCAAACAAAAAAGTCCTCAAAAGACGATAAACTAGATTGTCTCCAAACCGCAAATAACAAAGCAAAACCACCTGAACAACATCGCCTTCGAAAAAACAAAGAGTCCTCTTTGCTTGGATTTGGTGATGATATCCCCGCATTTATGCTCATAAAAACCCGTAATTAAACTGGAAGTTCACTCTCTTGAGGGCACAGAAAACAAATAAAATACTCTGAAAAGGCTGTTATTCCCCTTGAATCGCGAGCCTTTCTATTATCTTCTCACGTCCCAAGAGCGGTAAAAACTTTCCCATTTCAGGTCCATGATCCATTCCTGTAAGAGCCTGACGTAATGGCATAAACAAAGCTTTCCCGCTACGTCCTGTTTTTTCTTTTAATACGCTTGTCCAAACTTTCCAACTTTCATCATTCAAAACACCTTTAGGCAAAAAGTCGAGTGCCCGATGAACAAATGCGCGATCTTCAAGAGCCACCATATCAAAGCTCTGTTTATCATGAATTATTTTCCACCACAAAACAGCATCATTGACTTTATCAATATTGCCTCTTATCGCGTTCCAAAAGCACTCAGCCTTTTCTCCATCAATCAAAAGACTTTGAAGCCGCGTTTTAACCTTCTCATAGGTTAATGCATGAACAAGATGGCTATTCAAAGTAAAAAGATCAGCAATATCAAATTTAGCAACGGATCTAGATGTATCTTTAAGATTGAAATGCTCTAAAAGCGCTGCTTGATTAGGATAGGGATGCACATTTTGCGATGTCCCAATTAAAACAGCAAGGCATTGCACAGCGATGGATTCAAATCCTTCTTCTCTTAGAAAACGAATAGAAAGATCATTATTCCGTTTTGAAAGCCCTTTTCCTAAAACTGTAGCCAATAAATTAATATGACCAAAAACTGGTAATTCAGCACTGAGAGCTTTAAAAAGAGCGATCTGAGCGCCTGTATTTGTAATGTGATCATCTCCACGAATAATATGGGTCACAGCCATATCTATATCATCAACGACGGAGGGTAATGTATAAAGATAGCTTCCATCTTCACGAATTAAAACAGGATCTGAAAGAGAAGCCAAATCAATAGTCTGCTTTCCTTTTACTGCATCATTCCAGCTAATTTCCGTTCGCTTTGTTTGTAAAGGATTATCTTCAAAATTAGGGAGAAGAAAACGCCAGTGCGGTTTACGACCTTGCAATTCAAATGCTTCTTTCTCCTCTGGTGTCAATTTCAATGCAGCACGATCATAAACAGGGGGTAATTTGCGCGAAAGCTGGATTTTACGGCGCCGGTCTAACTCTTCTGCTGTCTCATAACAGGGATAAAGAAGACCCCGTTGTTTGAGAGTTTCTGCAACTTCATCATATCGACTAAACCGTTTAGATTGGTAATAAATCTCATCTGGTTGAATACCAAGCCACTCAAGATCAACGGCAATAGCATCAACATATTCCTGTTGAGAGCGTTCAACATCTGTATCATCATAGCGCAAAATAAATGCCCCATTATGCGCTTGCGCATAAAGCCAGTTGAACAAAGCCGTACGAATATTACCAATGTGAATATAACCTGTTGGAGAAGGCGCAAAACGGACTTTTATCATAAAACAATACTCAATTTGTATCGCGAAAACGATTGACAATAGGATAACGACGATCACGACCGAAATTCTTGTGACTGATTTTTACACCGGGAGCCGATTGTCGTCTTTTGTATTCTGCACCATAAAGAAGCTGTTCAATTTTTTCAACTGTTTCCCGTAAATACCCTCGTTTTACAATATCACAAACACTCATGTCCTTTTCTACAAGAGATTGCAAGATATCATCCAAAACAGGATATGGAGGAAGAGAATCTTCGTCTTTTTGGTTTTCCCGAAGTTCTGCAGAAGGTGCTTTTTCTATAATATTGAGTGGAATGACAACTCCTTCTGGTCCCTTCAAGTTTTGCAAGTGGTTTTTATTGCGCCATTGTGCTAATGCATAAACCTGCATTTTATAAATATCTTTAAGAGGATTAAACCCTCCATTCATATCACCATAAAGTGTTGCATATCCCACAGCCATTTCTGACTTATTGCCTGTTGTTACCACCATGGAGCCAAATTTATTGGAAAGCGCCATCAAGAGAGTGCCGCGCATACGACTCTGAAGATTTTCCTCTGTCACATCAGGCGGCAACCCTGCAAAAACAGGCGCCATCGTGTTCAAAAAAGCTTCAACAGGTTGCATAATCGGTACTATTTCATAATGACATCCTAAAAGATCTGCACACTCCTTAGCATCTTTTAATGATTCTTGCGAAGTATAATGATAGGGCATCATTACGGTACGGACCCTGTCAGCGCCAAGAGCATCTACTGCCATTGCCGTACAAAGAGCTGAATCAATTCCTCCCGAAAGACCAAGAATAACATCCTTAAAACGGTTTTTATTGACATAATCTCCTAAACCCAAAACACAGGCTTGATAATCAGCAGATACCCCATTGAGAAGATTTTCATTTGGACCAAAAATACATTGCCATTCTGTCGTTGTTCGTTGCCAATGACTTAAAGCAATATGGCTTTCAAAATGCTTCATTTGAAAAACCATTTTACCTTGTCCATTTAACGCAAAAGATCCTCCATCAAAAACAAGTTCATCTTGACCACCAACTTGATTAGCGTAAATAACAGGCAAGCTAGATTGGAGAGCTTGCACACGAACAACTTCTATACGTTTTAGTGTTTTATTACGAGAATAGGGAGATCCATTAAGGACAAGGATGATCTCAGCTCCTTTATGACCAAGCTCTGCACAAAGGAAGGGATCATTCCAAATATCCTCACAAATCACTATTCCTAGTCTTATCCCGTGATAAATAATTGGCTCAGGGCGTGGACCGGAAGAAAATAGGCGTTTTTCATCAAATTCAGCATAATTAGGTAAATCAAACTTGTAGCTTTCAGCAATCACCTGCCCTTTATCAAGAAGCATGACACCATTGTAAATGTTATTATTCCGTCTGAGAGGAAGACCAATTATAATTCCTGGACCCCCTACTGTTATTTTTGCTAATTTCTCAACAGCATCTTCACATGTTTTTATAAAAGCAGTTTTAAGAACAAGATCTTCTGGCGGATAAGCACTTATAAAAAGCTCAGTGAATAAAACAAGATCTGCTCCCTCTTTCTTAGCCTTTTGATGCGCCATGACAGCAAGAGCAAAATTTCCTTCAATATCACCAACGACAGGATTTAATTGGGCAATTGCTACCCGAAAATCATTTTTCATAAGCCTTTATATCATTTCATCAGTTTGGTAAGCATAACTTTGCTTTCATTATCGAAAATATTCCTTTTCCAAAAACATTCTCTCTCATAAACAGCTAGCATAAAAAGACTATGCAACTTTTTGCCTAACCATTTGCTGCAAGAGCGAATGAATCAGTACGACGGTTTTTTTTTAAAAGCTCAGCAACAAGAAAAGCCAATTCCAATGCTTGATCTGCATTTAAGCGTGGATCACATTGCGTATGATAGCGATCAGACAAATTTTCTACAGAAATAGCATGTGCTCCACCCGTACATTCTGTAACATCACGACCAGTCATTTCTATATGAATTCCCCCTGGATAAGTGCCTTCCCCACAATGCACAGAAAAAAACTTTTCCACTTCTTTTAAAACATAATCAAAGGGACGTGTTTTATAGCCATTTACGGTAACCGTATTGCCATGCATTGGATCACATGACCATATAACCTTCCGTTGCTCACGCTCAACGGCATGAATCAATTTAGGGAGATAACTCTCAATTTTATCATAACCAAAACGTGTAATGAGCGTTAATCGCCCCGGTTCGTTTTCGGGATTTAGAATATCAATCAACCTTAAAAGCGCATCAGGCTCAAGAGAAGGACCACACTTCAATCCTATAGGATTTTTAATACCGCGGCAATATTCAACGTGTGCGTGATCAATCTGGCGTGTACGATCACCAATCCACAACATATGACCAGATGTTGCATACCAATCTCCAGAAGTCGAATCAATCCGTGTCAAAGCTTCTTCATAGCCAAGCAAAAGTGCTTCATGGCTGGTATAAAAAGATGTTTCACGTAATGAAGAATTCGTTTTAGATGTAATTCCTATGGAACGCATAAAATCAATTGCTTCCGAAATGCGCTCTGCCAACAACTCATAACGTGCACCCTGTGGACTATTAGAAACAAAACTTAACATCCACGCATGAACATTTTCTAAATCAGCATATCCCCCTTGTGAAAAAGCACGCAATAGATTCAGTGTTGCTGCAGATTGGCGATAAGCCATAGACATTCGTTGTGGATCAGGAACACGAGAATCTGCTCCAAATTCGATGCCATTAATAATATCCCCCCGATAAGAAGGAAGTTCAACTCCTCCTTTGCTTTCCGTATCAGAAGAGCGTGGTTTTGCAAATTGTCCAGCAATACGACCTATTTTAACAACGGGTTTAGAACTGCCAAAAGTCAAAACAATTGCCATTTGTAAAAATACACGAAAAAAATCACGGATATTATCAGCTTCATGTTCTGCAAAACTTTCTGCACAATCTCCACCCTGTAATAAAAACGCTTGACCTTGTGCAACAGCTGCTAATTCATTTTTTAAATCACGCGCTTCACCCGCAAAAACCAAAGGAGGATAGCTGCGTAGCTTTCGTTCAACTTCTGCTAACACAGATTGATCCGGATAATTCGGTACTTGTTTAATTGGCCTTGCTCGCCAAGAGTTAGGTGCCCATTGTTTCATCATTATACTCTCTCTAGAGCTTAAACTCACTGCTTGTCGTCTTAAAAACTTTGTTAATTACCCTAACATGTGCTGTTCAATTTTCCACTTTTTTCCCATTTTTATAGACATAACTTGGTTTATACATCGTTACTAGCTCTTCTGCCATCGTTGGATGCACGGCCATTGTTTCATCAAAGATATCTTTTGTCAGCTTTCCCTTGAGGGATATGCCAATGAGCTGCGCCATCTCACCAGCGTTCTCTCCTAAAATATGAGCTCCCACCACAATCCGGCTTTCACCATCGACAATAAGCTTCATAAACATTTTTTCTGAGCTTCCAGAAAGAACATTGCGCATAGGAGAAAAAACTGTACGATAAATCTCAAGATGCTTATAACGATGGCGTGCTTCTTCTTCTGAAAAACCAATCGTTCCAATCTCAGGCTGTGAAAAAACTGCTGTCGTGATTAAATCATAATCAGGTATTGTGGGTGTATTCTCAAACGCCGTCTTAACAAAACACATCGCATCATGAATCGCAACAGGTGTTAATTGAACATGACCTGTTACATCACCAACAGCCCAAATATGGGGTACAGTTGTTGTCATTCTTTCATCAACAACAACCGCTCCAAATCCATCTACTTGAACACCTGCCCGCTCGAGTCTTAAACCCGTTGTATTTGGCACACGCCCTGTAGCCAACATAATCTGATCAGTGCTGATCGTTTGCCCATTTGATAGAACAACGTCATAACAATTCTCTCTCGCTTGGACTTCAGAAACTGTTACTCCATAAATAAGAGAAATTCCTTTTTCGATCATTGCATCATTAAGCAACTGGCGCAAATCATAGTCAAAATTACGAAGGATTAAATCACCACGATGAAGTAGCGTTGTTTTGACACCTAATTCATGAAAAATGTTAGCAAATTCAACACCAATATAGCCACCACCAACAATGACTATCGACTTTGGAAGTTCTTCAAGATCAAAAATTTCATTCGAAGTAAGACAAAAATCACCACCTTTTATTGCAGTGTTTGACGCAACTTTTGCCCCTGTTGCGATTAAAATTTTTTCCGCTCTAACCCGCTCACCTGTTGCAGAGAGCTCTAATGTATGATCATCCACAAAAACCGCACGGCTTTCATAAATATGAACATTATTGTTTTGTAATCCCTTGCGATAAAGCCCTTCTAATCTTGATATTTCTTTATTTTTAGCCGCAACTAATTTTTTCCAGCTAAAAACTGGGTCAGCATATTCCCATCCAAAACCAACGCTTTTACTGAACTCTTTTGCATATTGTGAAGCATAAACATATAATTTCTTGGGAACACAACCACGAATAACGCACGTTCCTCCTATACGATATTCTTCTGCTATAGCGACACGTTTACCAAGTCCTCCGGCAAGGCGTGCAGCACGCACTCCACCAGAACCACTTCCAATAACAAATAAATCAAAGTCAAAAGATCCCACGAATTAGTCCTTTTCACACGTCTAAAATAATAGAGTATGGTCATTTATTATCAAACAAAAGTCTTTTTTATTTTCAAGCACTCTTTTTTCTATAAAGCAACTCCCTGCAAAACGTTCCTTTTATTAAAAACGGCGGAAAACCGCCGCTTTTTTAACACAAAAATCACACATTCATTGGAATGAAATCAATCAAATTATTTTTGATTTTCTGAAGTGTTTGATTTCATAGGCGTAGAAGTATTTGACTTCGTAGGCGTAATGGAATTGTTCAAATTCAGTGTTTCAGACATCTCTTTTTTTACATTTTTTATAAGATCCTGCATAAGAGAAGAACGCCATGTATCAAATGTAGAATAAGCATCACGCGCAATATTTGGAACTTCTGTTAAAAACTTTTTACCAGTATCCGAACTATAAAATGCTGTAATGGCATCAAGTTCTTGTTGAGTAAAATATTTTGCATATACGTGAGCAATCTCTTTTTCTAAATCAGAGCGCCGTTTAGCCAAAGCAAGCGCTTGCTTGTCTACAATATCAGAAATAGCAGTTGCTAAATTAGGATCATCGCTGATGAGTTCATTTTTGAGATCATGTGCCGCATTCGGTAAAAAATTATCAAATTGATCCGTTGCGCGAATAGCACTTATAGCCTTTCTAGCCGAATCTAAATGCTGTTCACTCACACCTTGTGCATAAACCATTCCAATACTCATAACAAAAACGGCAACTGCACCGAAATATACGACAAAACGCTGAAAGGAAAATATTGTTTTCATTTAATGATTACCCCGATAATTAATTATAATTCAAATTCGTTATTTTATTCAAAATCTTCAACACTCTTTATTATTGTGCTAGCATACCGACATCTAAACCGTTTTCTCTAAAAATTAAAGGATTCTAAAACTTTTATTTGACCATCAGCCATTGCTACAATTGCACGTGAAGCTAGCCCTAAGAAAAGACCATGCTCGATAACACCAGGAATTGCAAGGAGTGCATTCGATAATAATTTGGGCTGCAAAATATGTCCCCAAAATGCATCAAGAATGAAATGCCCCCCATCTGTTTCAAAAGGGTTTTCTCCATTCATTCGTAGAACAATTTCTCCAGAAAGCCCCAAATCATTAGCTACTTTTTCGACAGCTCTATGTGTTACATGTATACCAAATGGGTTGACTTCAATAGGCAATGCAAAGGCACCAAGCGTTTTTACTATTTTTGTTTCATCAGCAATAATAAGCATCGTACGCGATGCAGACGCTACAATTTTTTCACGCAACAATGCCCCTCCTCCTCCTTTAATGAGAGACATCTCTGGTCCAATTTCATCTGCTCCATCAATATCAAGATCAAGTTCAGGTATTTGTTCCAACGTAGCAACTGGAATCCCAAACTTACGACAGAGCTGCTCAGAATACAGTGAGGTAGCAACACCAGTCACACGCAAACCACCGGCAACACGCTCTCCAAGGAGGCGAATAAATTCATTTACAGTCGAACCAGAGCCTATACCAAGCCGCATATCATCTTTAACAAATTCAAGCGCTTTAGCCGCTGCCATTTTTTTTAACTGCTGAACATCCATGAATTACTTTACCTTTGTATCAAACAATAACATTTATTACAGATCGATAAAAAAGGAGCCTATTGCATCAATCTGCTATAAATTTATGCGCCATTTTAGGTAAAAAAGTGTTAATTGTTATAAAATATACGATGACTATAAAATAGAGACATTAACAATTTTATATCTCCGATAAAATTTATTGACATTTTTTACCATCAATAAGCATTTTAACTGAGCTTACAATTGTTGATAAGATATAGTACATACTTCTGGAAAATTATAAATTGTCCAGATATTAAAAAGGTTGGCTGCTTTTTTGAAAAACCGTAACTTATTGGTTTGTTCTGATGAAACTGATAACTTTATAACAAAAATAACAAAGTATCATCATAAATGTATCTATCTTTTTCTATTCTTGTTCCCAGACTAAAGAAGAAGGGAGATGTGGTGATTATACAATTTTTGTGAATATTGTCTGTGCGTATTCCACGGTCTATGAAATCCCTTCGAAGACCAAATAATATCGCCATTTTTGTTCATCATCATACTCCCTCGTGACAAAAAATGTTGAGGGGTAAATATTATTTTTGCTTTCTTATTGCATGCCTGATTATCTCTTGCAAATGCCGTAATTATGATATCTGCCCCTACACATCGATCTGTTACACCACGCAACACAATCACTTTAAAACCATTTTCTAATAAAGATGCACACATATCATTATCACAAATGAACTGCCCCTTAAACGAAGGACCATATTTTGTTGGTTTAATGGTCTCATTTATACGAAATGATTTTTCCCATATAGACGTCGTGAACTTAGAACTATGGTAACGATCGATATATAATTCCTTTTCATGGAGAACACCTACAAGCCTCATATTGTCGGCTATAATCAGTTGTACCGGTGAATGCATCAAGCACACATAAAGACCAGCTAAAATAAAAAGGCTAAAAAAGAACCTGATGAATGTTTTACAAAAAATCAGCCCAACCAAACCTATGCTCAATAAAACCAATGCAGATAATGGCATAAATCCAGGATTTAAATCAGGAGAAATGTCCTTTATAGCGTGAGCAATTTTTATCACAAGATCAACACCAAACCCCATAATTTGAAGCGGTAACCATTCAAGATCCCAAAACATTGCAAGGACGGCTATTAATCCAAAAGGTATGATAAGAATTGATACGATCGGCAAAGCTAAAGCGTTGCTGATAATACTAAAAAACGCAATATTGGAAAAATGATAAGCAGCGTAAATTCCGCTCGCTGTTCCCGCTACAAAAGAAGATGCACAAATTGAAAGTATCGATAAAAATGTAAAATGAATCACTCCACCTCCAACATAAGATGGTGTTATTTTTCTTTTACGGAAAAATGATTTTCCACTCCACCAATCAAAAAATGCAATCAAAGCTGCAGTTGCAGAAAAGGACATTTGAAAGCTTGGACCTAATATTTCATGCGGCTTAACAGCCAAAGTTATCAAACCGGCAATAGCAAAATTGCGCATTGTTACGGCAGAACGATTACATAAAACAGCAACCAACATAACAGCAATCATCACAAAACTTCTCTGTGCTGATACAGCCATTCCAGAGAGGAACAAATAAAAAGCTGTCATCATTAATGCAGCAATAGCTGCAAATTTTTTAGCGGAATAATAAGATGAAAATACTGGAAAAAGTGCCAAAAAACTACGGATGATTACGAGAACTATGCCACTTAATAAAGTCATATGCAAACCTGATATTGATAAAATGTGTGCTAATCCAGCCGTACGTAATGCTTCATTTGTCTCATTTGAAATACCACCTCGCTGTCCTGTTATAAGAGCAGCTGCAACACTGCCCTTTTCTCGCTCAATTGCCATACGGATTCTTTGTGTCATGTTGGTCCGTAAATTTTCAATTTTTTGTAGGAATATATCTAATATCCTATTGGGCTGTGAAACCGATATTTTTATTGGCCTTCCTAAGTAAATTCCCTGGGCTCCAATTCCTTTAAAGTAATTATGAAAACTAAAATCATAGCTTCCTGGACGTACCGGTCCAGATAATGCACGGAGTTTAACTCTCCCATAGAGTCCATCGCCTATTGCCAATCTATATGGTAAATGCCGTGCCAACAAACGAACACGATAAGGAACATGGTGTAAGACTGGTTTTTTAGTCTTCAAAACATCTAAAACCAAATGAGATTGCCCTTTTTGCTTTGACTCAATAGAAACAATTCTTCCTGTTAACGTGGTGACAATTTCGCTGCTCAACATTGGTGTAGACAGACGCCACGTCTCTATTTTTGCAGCGAAAGCTCCTAAGACAATACAAAACATAAATCCCGTGGTAATCCATATTCTCCGATAAACACGAAAAAGATAGAGCATTCCAAGCAAAATACTCATCAGCACACCAAATTGCCCCCAACTTGGCTCTTGCTCTAAACTAAAATAAAAAAGGATACCTATGGAAAAAAAGATCAATATTAGCGAAAAAAGGATTCCTAAAGAGATTTCTTTGTTTATGCAATCTACAAACCACTTCCCTAAAAAAGTTATTGCTTCTTTCAAAGGTGTTAATAAAAAAATCCTTTGTTGGTTACAGCTGTTGCTATTTGCATCAGAAAGATAAAGGAAAGAAAAAGCATCTTTCCATGGAAGATTCACTTTTTTTCTTTTTATCCCGCCGCTTATGGATAAAGCATTCTTAACTTTATTTTGCTTAAACATCTGCAAATTCCCACTTTAACTTGCAATGCTGCTATTGCACACCCTCTCACCTATGCTAACATAATCTTTCCATAAAGTTCTATAAATAACATCTTAATTTTAAAGGAAGATATCCGTGTCCGTTATTACCCGCTTTGCCCCCTCACCAACAGGCTTCCTGCATATCGGAGGTGCTCGTACTGCTCTGTTTAATTGGCTTTATGCAAAACATACTGGTGGCAAAATGCTTCTACGAATTGAAGATACCGATCGAGAACGCTCAACAGAAGCAGCTGTGAAAGCCATTATAGAGAGCTTGCACTGGATGGAACTGAACTATGACGGTGTCCCTATTTCACAATTTGAACGCGCAGAACGCCATCGCCAAATCGCTGAACAATTGGTAAAAGAGGGAAAAGCTTATTATTGTTATGCTTCTCCTGAAGAATTAGCTGAAATGCGTGAAAATGCCCGTGCAGAAGGTCGCCCACCACGTTATGATGGACGTTGGCGAGATCGTGATATCTCTCAAGCTCCTAAAGATATAAAACCTGTTATTCGTATCAAAACACCCCAAGATGGAGAAACAATTGTACACGACCGTGTTCAAGGTGATGTTCACTTCCCTAATAAAGATTTGGATGATTTTATCATTTTGCGTTCCGATGGCTCGCCTACCTATATGCACGCCGTTGTTGTTGACGATCATGATATGGGCGTAACACATATCATCCGTGGAGATGATCACCTCACAAACGCAGCTCGCCAAGCAATTATTTTTAATGCAATGGGATGGAATATTCCTGTTATGGCACATATTCCACTTATTCATGGTGAAAATGGTGCAAAACTCTCAAAGCGGCATGGTGCATTAGGTGTCGATGCTTATCGATCAATGGGGTATCTTCCTGCTGCTTTGCGTAATTATCTCGTCCGTCTCGGTTGGAGTCATGGTGATGATGAACTCATGTCAATCGAAGAAATGATTTCTTGGTTTGATATTGATGATATTAATAAAGGTGCTGCACGTTTTGACTTCAAAAAGCTCGATGCTATTAATGGACACTATATACGCACGAGCAATGACCAAGACCTTTTTAACGCTGCTCTTAGTATTTTACCAGAAATTGAAGGTGGCTTACAAATAATGGAAAGACTTGATGAACAACTCCGTGCACAATTTTTAACAGCTATACCAAATTTGAAAGAACGTTCGAAAACCCTGTGCGAGCTCATTGACAATGCCTCATTCATTTTTGCACAACGGCCATTACAGCTCGATGAAAAAGCGCAAACAATCCTAGATAAAAAGAGTCAAGCCATTTTAAACGGTATTTATCTTGTCCTGAAAGCATGCTCCTCTTGGGACATAGAAACGCTAGATAAAGCCCTTCGTTCTTATGCACAAACACAAGATCTCAAATTTGGGTCTATTGCCCAACCAGTTCGAGCAGCTCTCACAGGACGCACAACATCGCCTGGTGTTTTTGATGTTCTTATTCTATTAGGGCGAGACGAGTCTCTCAATCGCATCAATGACCAACTTGCAACAACATATACATAATTTATTAACCCAATGAGCATTTGCATATAATGTTTCCACGAGAACTAAAAATCATCTTCTTTCTCAAATTATTGGAATATGTATCTACTAAAATTGCAAAAAAAATATTTTTTAGATTGCATGAACCAACTTTTAGAGTAAATCTACTTTTCAATTAAAGAGAGGAGGAATTTCAATTATATACCTCCCTATCTAGTGATAGCGAAAACTTAATTTTAGGAGCGAGGGATCTGAAAGGAATATCTAATGTCTGAGAATACAGCACACATTACAATAGATAATAAAAAAATAGAATTTCCAATGCGTAAAGGTACTCTTGGTCCTGATGTCATTGAGATTGCATCTCTCTATAAACAAGCTGGAACTTTTACATATGATCCTGGTTTTACCTCAACGGCTTCTTGTGAATCAAAAATCACTTATATTGATGGTGACAAAGGAGTACTGCTTTATCGCGGTTACCCTATCGATCAACTGGCTGAAAAAGGAGACTTTCTCGAAAGCTGTTATCTTTTACTTTATGGTGAACTTCCAACAAAACAAGAAAAAAATGACTTTGATCGCTGTATTATGCAACACACGATGGTGCACGAACAGTTTGCGCGGTTCTTTCACGGATTTCGTCGCGACTCGCATCCTATGGCTGTCATGGTTGCATGCCTTGGAGCTATGTCTGCATTCTATCACGATTCTATTGATATTACAGACCCTCAACAAAGAATGATTGCCTCTGTTCGTCTCATCTCAAAGGTTCCAACTCTTGCTGCAATGGCCTATAAATACAGTATTGGACAAGCTTTTGTTTATCCGCGTAATGATCTTAGTTACGCTGCGAATTTCCTCCGTATGTGTTTTTCTGTCCCTTGTGAAGAATACAAAACCAATCCCGTGCTTACTCGAGCAATGGATCGAATCTTTATCCTTCATGCAGATCATGAACAAAATGCTTCTACATCCACTGTACGCCTTGCAGGATCATCCGGCGCTAATCCGTTTGCATGCATTGCTGCAGGTGTTGCTTGTCTTTGGGGACCAGCGCATGGAGGAGCTAATGAAGCATGTCTGAAAATGCTACAAGAAATAGGGGACGTTAAAAGAATTCCTGAATTTATTGCGCGTGCCAAAGATAGAAATGATCCTTTCCGACTGATGGGATTTGGTCATCGTGTCTATAAAAATTATGATCCACGGGCAAAAATCATGCAAAAAACTTGCCATGAAGTTTTAAAAGAACTGAATATTCAAGATGATCCGCTGCTTGATATCGCTATAGAGCTTGAAAAAATTGCCTTAAATGATGAGTATTTTGTTGAGAAAAAGCTTTATCCAAATGTTGATTTCTATTCTGGTATTACATTAAAAGCTCTAGGGTTTCCAACCGAAATGTTTACTGTTCTTTTTGCATTAGCACGGAGTGTTGGTTGGGTTGCTCAATGGAAAGAAATGATTGAGGATCCAGCACAAAAGATTGGTCGTCCTCGTCAGCTCTATACAGGTTATGCCATGCGTGAATATATCCCTATAGATGAACGTATGAATTAAACACAATAACCCAATCAATAAAGCTCCAATTTACTGGAGCTTTATTGTAGGTAATCAAACGCTACAATCTAAAAGTGCATTTACAAACTTTGAGTTTGAAACTCTTTTTAAAGATATCACCTATAGGAATTATACAGAAAATTTTCTCCTGACATTTTTCAATAAATCAAGAAAATTTATAATGCTTTTTAAAATTTAGAAAAAAGAAACAGAAAACTTCAACGTATGTTTCTTGTTCTGCTCAATTAGGCGTATTTCCCATCATACACTAGATAGATTTATCAGAATTGTCGCGTATTAAACTTAAAAACATTAAGAATTTTGCTAGCTTCCGCTAAAAACAGTACTTTAACAAAAATACCAAAACACTCTTGGTAACTACACGCCAAACATTTTTTACGTCTCTTCAGAAAATTTGCAACAAATGAAACATGCTCATAAAACCTGCTTAAGCCAAAAAACACTTTCCCAATGAAATGCTGCAAGAAGCATTATTGTGTAATGATCACCGCCTCGTGAATGCTTCTCATTATTTGTTAGTAATGCGCTTTTTTACAAGAAAAATATTCAGCTTCTCAAAAAATCAATTTCTATAGATCTTTCGAAGTATCTAAGAATTTTACAATACCAATGATGACAAGAATATTTAACATTTTACTTTTTCTGCTAATAGCTAAAAGTTTCTTTAATATCGAAATTGAATAATTTTTCTTCAAAGTTAAATTATACAATTTAGAAATAAATAATTTTGATAATGATATCGATTAGAATGATAGAAAAATAAAAGACTCATAAATTTTTAAATTGCTCAAAAAGAGCTTACAGATTATAAAAATTTATGATCTTTTCACATTTTTCCGCTTATCCAATAGGAGAACAGAATGAAATTATTAACTATAGCTCTTATAATAAGCGCAACACTGTTCACCCACTCTGCCAATACTCAAACGTTGAAAATTGCCAGTGATGCTTCTTATCCTCCATTTAGTTACATTGACTCAAATAATAAGTTGCAAGGTTTTGATATTGATATATCTTATGCACTTTGTAAAAAAATGAATGTTGAGTGCACTCTCATCACTCAAAATTTCGAAGGTATGATTCCCGGTCTCCTTGCAAAAAAATATGACGCTATTATCTCTTCCCTTGCTCCTACACAAGAGCGCTTACAAATAATTGACTTTACAGATCCCTATTATCACACAGCATTGGCTGTAGTTGTTAGCAAAGACTCAGAAATTAAAGAGATCTCATCTGAAGCCTTTAAAGGCAAAAATATTGGTGTGCAATCCAATACAACACAAGCTGCTTATGCAGAAGATCATTATGCCTCTGAAGGAGCAAATATTAAGCTCTATCCTACAATAATAGAAGTCAATCGTGATCTCTTGAGCCGTCGAGTTGATATCGTTATCGTTGATAAAATACAAGCTCTAAGCTGGCTTGAAAATGAAGGAAAAGATTGTTGCCAGCTTCTAGGAACTCTGGAAGAAGCGAATTTTCCCATTGCAATTGCACTGCGTCAAAATAATAATGATCTTAAAAACAAGTTTAATAAGGCGATCAAAGAAATTCGTTTGGATGGGACTTATGAAAAAATTATGAAAAAACATTTTACATTTGATCTTTATTAAAGATCAACTGAAATTAAATGAATTGTTTATCTCTAAACAAATTCACATTTATCAAAAGATTAATTCTTGTATGTTTCTCGATATCTAAGCTTTTTATAAGTTCAATGATTTATTTTTAGCTTCCTGATATCTAAAATATGCTTCGATCTTCAATTGAATAGTCTTTTGTAAAGCTAAATTTTTGGTTCTTGTGAATAAAATAGTAAAGATAAACCATCTCATGAAAAGAATGTAATATGAACAATGAGAGAGCTATTTTGCTGCTACATTTAGCATAGCTGTATTAATGAAAAGATGTTTATCGTTATGATATCAAAATAAACATTCACACATTTTTCATTGCTACCAAAAGAACTTACAGACTATAAAAAAACTTATGCCACTCTCATATTAGCTCGCTTATCCAATAGGAGAACAGAATGAAATTATTAACAATAGTTCTTATAATAAGCGCGACATTGTTCAGTCACTCTGCCAATACTCAGACGCTGAAAATTGCAAGTGAAGGTTCCTACCCTCCATTTAGCTACATTGATTCAAATAACAAACTTCAGGGTTTTGATGTTGATATATCTCACGCGCTTTGTGAAAAAATGAACATTGAATGCATTATTAATACTCAAGATTTTGAAGGAATGATTCCTGGGCTTCTTGCAAAAAAATACGACGCTATTGTTGCTTCCCTTGCTCTCACACCAGAACGCTTACAAAAGATTGATTTTACAGATCCCTATTATACCACAGAATTGGCTGTCATTGTTAACAAAGATTCAGAAATTAAAAAGATCTCAGCTGAAGCCTTTAAAGGTAAAAATCTTGGTGTACAATCAAATACAACACAAGCTGCATATGCAGAAGATCATTATGCCTCTGAAGGAGCAAATATTAAGCTCTATCCTACAACAATCGAAGTGAATCGCGATCTTTTAAGCCGTCGGCTTGATATCGTTATCGCTGATAAATTACAAGCATCAAACTGGCTCAAAAATGAAGGAAAAGATTGCTGCCAACTTCTAGGAACTCTGGAAGAAATAAAATTTCCTATTGCAATTGCACTCCGTAAAAATAACAAGGATCTTAAAAACAAATTTAATAAGGCGATCAAAGAAATCCATTTGGATGGAACTTATGAAAAAATTATGAAAAAATATTTTACAGATGATATTTATTAAATATCAGTTGGACTAAAGTTAAAAAAACTGTCTAACTCTTTGTGAGGAGTGTAAACATGATTGAAAATTTAACATTGCTATCATTTAGCAATGGGGGATGGGGGGTGGTCATACTTTCTAGCGCAGGCATGACTTTATCATTGGCTTTATGCTGCGGGCTCTTAGGGCTTCCTCTAGGACTTCTCAATGCATTGATGATTCGTTCTAATATTAAAATCGCTAAAGCTATAGCAACTCTCTTTTCATCAGTATTTCGTGGTTTACCAGAACTTTTAACCTTATTTTTAGTATACTATGGATTGCAAAATAGTATTCAAATCATCCTTGATTATTTTAATATTGAAATCATGTTTAGTATTAACGCTTTTGTCGCTGGCGTTCTCGCTCTCAGTATGGTTCTTGCAGCCTTTTCTTGTGAGGTTTGGCTTGGAGCGTTCAACATTTTTGATAAAGGACAATATGAAGCGGCTAAAGCTTTAGGACTTTCGAACTCGACCACGTTTTTTCGTATTGTCTTTCCTCAGCTCATCCGAAATGCTTTGCCAGGACTTTCTAATAATTGGCTTACTTTACTCAAAGATACATCGCTCGTGTCAACCATTTCCCTTGTTGATCTCATGCGACAAACAAATTTAGCAGTTGCAGCCACCGATAAACCTATGTTGTTTTATCTTGTCGCATGTTTACTCTATTTATTATTTTCAGCGTTGTTTTCTACACTCCTGCGCTGTTTTGAAATATACACTCAAGCAGGATATCGAAAGGTATTGAGCTGATGATTCCTGAATGGCTTCATTTCCTTTTTAATCCTACTCTTTTGAACCGTTATGGTCCAAAATTTATTGATGGCTTTATTGTTACTTTTGAGCTTGTTTTTATTGCTTGCTCCATTGGTTTTTTTCTTGGTATGCTTATCGCATTTTTACGTTTGTCAAATAATAAGTTTTTACGATACCTTGGAGAGATTTATGTCTATTTTTTCCGCGGATCTCCTTTATTAGCCCAACTGTTCCTCTTTTATTACGGCCTTGGTTCAATGAATAACTTCTGGCAACAGGTTGGTTTATGGTGGTTCTTTCAAAATGCGTGGTATTGTTGTCTTTTCGTTTTTTCACTCAATTCTGCTGCCTATCAATCTGAAATCTTTAAAGGAAGTTTTCTCTCTGTAACAACTGGACAACGTGAAGCATCAAAAGCTTTAGGATTAAGCAGTTCGGTAACATTTTTTAGAGTTATTCTTCCACAAGCCATGGTCGTAGCATTACGCCCTTTGGGAAATGAAGTTATTTTAATGATTAAATCTAGTGCTATTGCTTCACTCATTACTGTTTATGATTTAATGGGAATTGCCAAACTAACTTATTCACGTACATTCGATTTTCAAATTTATGTTTGGGCTGCACTTATCTATCTTCTTATCGTTGAACTTATTCATCGTTTTATTGTTTTTATCGAACATCGTTTAACCCGATATTTACGGTAAATAAAGTGCACGAAAACCTCTATAAAATCAAAATGTTAAACTAATCAATTTGCTAATGAAAGAATACCACAAGATGAATTTTGAAAAGAATAAATCTGATCATACTACTCAAAATTCTGTAATTTCTATTCGGAATTTAAATAAATGGTACGGAAATTTTCAAGTACTCTATGATATTAACTTCGAGGTAAAAACTGGCGAACGCATCGTTATCTGTGGGCCTTCCGGATCAGGAAAGTCAACTTTGATTCGTTGTATTAATCAATTGGAAAAGGCACAAAAAGGTTCAATTTGCATCCATAACATTGATATTCATGCTGCCCCTCTATACCAGCAAAAAAATGTTCTCCGTAAAATAGGAATGGTCTTTCAAAATTTTAATTTGTTTCCTCATATGAGCGTTATACAAAATTGTATTTTAGCACCTATGGCAGTTCAAGGACTTTCTAAAAAACAAGCAAAAGAACGAGCAATTCGTTATCTTACTAATGTTGGCATTGAACAACACTGTGAAAAGTACCCTTTACAACTCTCTGGCGGGCAACAACAGCGTGTTGCAATTGCCCGTGCACTTTGTATGGAACCTGAAGTAATGCTTTTTGACGAGCCAACATCGGCTCTTGATCCAGAAAGTGTTGGAGAGGTTTTAGAAGTTATGGTTCAATTGGCAAATACAGGTATAACTATGCTCTGTGTTACCCACGAAATGGGCTTCGCACGTGAAGTCTCAGAAAGAATACTCTTTTTAGAAAATGGAAAAATTATTGAAGATACAGCATCTAACGAATTTTTTACCAATCCTAAAAGCCAACGTGCTTATGATTTTCTTTCTAAAATTAAACACTAATATTAATATTATTTGGTTGATACAATTTTAGCTCTTTCTTTTAGAAGAGTGATGATTGTCTGCGCACCAATAACTCCCGGTGGTAACTCAATTTTCATTTTTTGTTCTACCATCTCAAATGCGTCGAGTTGTGCCTGTCTCACTAAAGGGTTATACAAAAGCCGTTCTATCTGCCTTGCTAATACGCCAGGACGTAAAAATTCATTAAAATATTCTGGAACAATAGGTTGATCAGAAATAATATTGGGAAGAGCGCCTGTCCATAACGTTATTTTGGGAAAAATGAATAATTTAGAAAAAAAATCAAGTTTATAGCAAAGAACCATAGGAACTTTTGCTAATGTTAATTCGAGTGAAACCGTACCATGTGACGCAAGTGCAGCATCTGCTTGTGCAAAAGCACGCCATTTTTCATCTTCACTAACAACAATTTCTACTTTACTTTTCCAGCCTTCTACAAAATCACGAATTCTATCCACTAAATGTGGCAAAGTTGGCAAAATAATACGCAAATGAGGGTTACGTTGTACAAGAATTTCTACTGTTTCTCGAAAAATCGGCATTAAAGAACGAATTTCTGAATTGCGTGATCCTGGTAGGATAACTAATGTAGGCGATGATGCTTGTTCACCAGACAAGTGTGTTTTTTCTGATAGGCGCCTTTTTTCTGATTGAACAGTCAAAAGTGGAGGGTGCGTTAAAAGACGATGACCAACATAAGTAGTATCAGGACCTTCCAAGTTCCTCATAATTTTTTCTTCAAAAGGAAAAATTGCTAAAACATGATCAACAAATTTGCGCATAGCTTTAGCACGCTCTGGACGCCATGCCCAAACAGTTGGTGCAACGTATTTAATAATAGGAATAGAAGGTGCTAAAATACGCACCTTTTTTGCAACGCGATGGGTAAAATCAGGACTATCAATAATAATGAGACAATCAGGTTGCTCTTGTGCAATAAATTTAGACAAATTACGAATATGCATCAGTAATGAAGGCAATTTTTTCAATACTGCACCTAAACCTACTAACGCGATATCATGAGAATCAAAAAAACTGTCTAAACCTAATTCCTTTAAATGCCTTCCACCAACACCAATCAACTGAATGGTGCACCCTATCTGTTGTGATAAACAAGAAATCAAATCTGCCCCAAGAAAATCACCAGATTCCTCACCTGCAACAACAGCAATTTTTAAGAAATTATTATCACTCATGATCAGACCTCACAAAAGTTTCTATGAAAAGTGAGTGTTTATCAGCTTTTTCTATCGTTTCCTTTGCTGCTAATATTAGGCTTCTATTCGCTTCCACAGCAATGCCAGATAATCCACCTTTTGCAGCATTCACTACCGTCATAGGTCCAATTGATGGCAAATCAACACGATGATCTTGTTGTGGTTTTGCACATTTAACAAGAACACCACCTTTAGGCGGTATTTGCTGTCTTTCTCGCATTTCACAAACTCGCCACAGCATATTATCAGTCCCCTCCGCTCCTTCTACCGCAACCACTCTTCCATTGACAGCTACAGCTGCTTGCCCAATATCTAATCGACCTAAAAGCTTCGCTGCTTCAGCTGCCAATAAAATATCTCTTTTTTCTTTTAGAGAAGCATGCCGCACTGTTAGATCAAATTGCATTGGAGCCAAGAGGTCTGGTACTATCTCGTGAGCACCAAGTACACAAAAACCATACCCTTCAATAATCCGTATAAAAGCCTTCAATAAAGTATCATCACCTCTCGTTAAAGCCACGAATACCTTAGGTAAAGCTAAAAGGGTTGTCCAATCGAGCTGCAACTGTTTAAGAAGTGGGCGTTTCTTTACACCACCTGCTAAAACAATATTACGAATTTTCGCTGCTTTCAAGATTTTAATGAGTCGGGCTAACTCTACAATTGATAACTCACAATGCTCATAGCGATAAAGTGCGGTATCCGCCTCATCACGTAAAAGTACGAGAAAAGGGTTTTGTCCATCTTTCTCAAGAGCCTGAGCAACAGTGATAGGTAAAATGCCATTTCCTGCTATAATAGCAGTACGACCGGAAAGAAAACTTCTTGCATGAGAATCAGTCATGTTTAATTCCTATTTTCTTTTAGTTCATCACCTTAAAATTTTGGTGTACAATAGAATCGTTTTCCTTTTTCCTTAATAAAATTAACGACATCAACAACAGATTGAGAGGTCGAATAGACAGAAGCAACATCGCTCACACGCTCTTTGAAAGGTTTACTGCGATCAAAAAGCATGACAAACGCGTGACGGAGTGCATGAATATCTTTACGCTCAAGCCCTGCACGTTTCATGCCAATAATATTTAAACCAACAAGTTTTGCCTGTACACCAACAGCTGTCCCATAGGGAATTAAATCGCCAACCAGTGCAGAGACACCACCAATGAATGCGTGATGCCCAATACGAACAAATTGATGAACAGCGGCACCACCACCAATAATAACATAATCACCAACAGTAACATGACCAGCGATCATGGCATTATTTGCAAATGTTACATGGTCCCCTACATGACAATCGTGAGCAATATGCGCATAACAAAAAAACTGGCAATTATCACCAACAATTGTCATGCCCACACTCGAATCAGAGCCTCTATGCATTGTTACGCCTTCACGAATCGTACAATTTTTGCCAATAGAAAGCTTTGTATGACCTCCCTTATGTTTATTATTTTGCGGATCTGCCCCTAAAACTGCATGTGCAAACACTTTACTATTAGCTCCTAAGGTTGTATTCCCTATTACTACAACATGACTCATCAAGCTGCATCCATCGCCTATAACAGCCTCTGAACTAATATGACAAAATGGTCCAACTTGTACATTCTCACCAAGCTGTGCTCCTTTCTCTACAAGAGCAGTTGAATGGATTTTTGTACCGGACATTTTTATATTCCCATCGATCTTATTTATGCTTTTTCGATAATCATCGCAGCAATTTCCGCTTCAGCAACGCAGACATCCTCTACTTTTGCAACACACGAAAAACGCCGCATACCAGACCTCTTTTTCAAAAGATGAACATAAATCTTTAGCTGATCACCAGGAACAACCGGCTTACGGAATTTCGCGTTATCAACAGTCATAAGATAAACTAAATTTGTTTGCTTATTCCCTAATTGTAAAAGTGAAATTGCCCCAGCTGTTTGAGCCATAGCCTCTAGAATCAAGACCCCAGGCATAACCGGTTTTGCAGGAAAATGTCCCATAAAATGGGGCTCATTAATCGTTATATTTTTAATACCAATAGCTTCTTGCTCACCATCAATTTCAATTATGCGATCAATCAATAAAAATGGATAACGATGCGGTAATATTGATAGCAATTTTTCAATATCTATAGACTCTAAATTTTTAATTTCGTCGGTGTTGGTCATATTAGCGTTTCTCCTTTTTAACTTTACCAATACTACGCAACGCCGCCACTTCACGGAACCACTGCTTAAGTGGCCGTGCTGGACTTCCTCCCCATTTTTCTCCATCCGGAATGTCATTCATAACTCCACTACGAGCAGCAATCTGAACATATTTGCCTATTACGATATGATCTGCCACCCCGACGCTCCCACCAAGTTGAGACATGTCACCTATTGATGTACTTCCAGCAATTCCGCATTGCCCAGCAATAAGGCAATATCGTCCAATCTTTACATTGTGAGCAATCTGTACAAGATTGTCGATCTTGCTCCCTTCACCAATAATGGTGTCCTCAAGTGTTCCCCGATCAATCGCTGTATTCGCACCAATCTCTACATCATCTTTGATAATAACACGGCCAAGCTGTGGAATCTTTTCAATTCCAGAAACACCACCAACATACCCAAAACCATCTTGCCCAATGCAAACACCAGGATAAATTTGAACCCTATCACCTATTAAAGAACATTGAATTGTTACCTTAGGAGCAATATAACAATCACCCCCAATACGACAATTTTCACCGATTACAGCAGTAGATGAAATAAGAGTGCCTGCACCAATCTCAACATTTCGACCAATAACAGCCCCTGCTTCAACACATACTTCATGCGCCAATTTAGCAGTTGGATGAATATATGCATGTGGTGAAATTTCTCGCTCTCCAAACCAAGGCTTTGGTTTAACAGAATCAGGAAATAAAATGCGACCAATCTGAGCAAAATCACGTTTTGGCGTGGATGTTACCAAAATCGCCATAGATTCAGGAACCTTCAAGGCAATTTCATTCGTACAAAAAACGGCAACAGCAGAACTCCCTACTAGAGCATCAGAAAACTTCCTATGCTCTACAAATACAAGAGAACCCTCTGCAGCGCTCTCAAGTGAAGAAAGAGCACTGATAACTTTGTCAGAAAATTCTGGATTCAGAAGCTTAGCTCCTGTCAACTTTGCAACATCAGCAACGGTCAAACGCCGAGACGGCGTAAAGAAAAATGTATCCGCCATCAAAACAATTTCTCTCCCAGCCTAACCCATTTTTTCTCTAAAAAAAATTCAAATCAGAACTTCGTAGAAATACCAAAATTTAATTTCTGTAGACGATCACCTTCCTGCTTTGTTATTGGCCAAGCATAATCAAAACGTAGCGGACCAAATGGCGAATCCCACATCAAACTTAAACCAGCAGACGAACGCCAAGCACTTTTAGTATGTGTAACGGGAGGCTCGCCCTGAAAAACAGGTTGATAATTATTTCCATAAAGTGTTGCAATATCCGCGAATAGAGCACCGCGCAATCCTAAACCTTCAGGAACAACAGGTATAGGAAATTGCACCTCAGCAGTTGCATTCATATATGTTGTTCCGCCTAAGAAATAAACTTCGCCTTTACTAGAAACCTGACGAGGACCTATTCCATTATATTTAAATCCTCGGATCATATCAGTATTTATTTTAAACATATCGAAGATACGAACACCACCTTTACCTATTCCGTGAATATATCCACCCCCGAAAGAAAGCAAACCAACGAGATCCATCTGTTCAGAAAGCGTCTTATACATCATTGCTTTACCAGTTGTCTTCAAGAACTTTGCACTTCCACCAAGCCCCGCATATTCTTGAAGAACACGGACATACCACCCATCATGTGGATTTTTCATATCGTCAATAGTATTATAGGTCAAACCATAACTAATAGATGAACGCTTCCAAGGGCTGTGTTTTGCAGCTTGAACAATTGCACCAGAATATTTTCCGTATAATTCCCTTATGTCAGATTCTTTGTTTAAATCATATTTTTTACCAAAATCATATTCTTCTTGCACATAAGAATAAGCTAAATTAGCAGATAATTGATCATTAATAGGCAACGCAAACCGAAGAGATCCACCTGTTTGTCGTACATCATATGCTTTATCAGCACGATAAGTAGTGCGAAAAATATCAACACCTGCAGATAAACGATAACCTAAAAAATAAGGATCAACAAATGACAGATTGTAATTACGAGATTTTTCTTGCCCAGCACCTAAGCCTAAACGAACATATTGGCCTCGTCCTCCAAGATTACGTTCGGTAACAGACACTTCAAGTGACATACCAGGGCTTGTACCACCTGTTGTATATCCTCCAGACAAAGAAAGGTCTCCTGTTGAAGCCTCAACTACATCTATAACTAAGGTAACCTGATCAGATTGATCCGTTGGAACCATTGAAATATTAACAGCTTTGAAAAAACCTAGACTCTCTAGGCGACGTTTTGCTCGCTGCACTAGAGTTTGATTGTAAGCATCCCCTTCATTTAAATCAATCTCACGGCGAATGACATAATCACGGGTCTTTTCATTGCCGCGGACTTCAATACGCTGAATATAAGCACGCGGACCTTGTTCAATGTTATATAAAATCGAAATTGTATGATTTGCTAAATTACGATTTCCTCGTGGTTCAACTTTAGCAAAAGCATAGCCCGAATCAGCTACCTTATTATTGATAAGTGCAACAGACTGTTCGATGTCCTCTGCACTATAAATATCACCTGGTCGCGTTTTAAGAATCCCTTTTACAGATTGAACGTCAATCCCATCAACATCACTTTCAACCTGAATATCACTAATTTTATAACGAACACCCTCATCAAGAACAAAATAAATTTTGTAGGTATTACTCGTTTCATCAAAGGTTGCTTTAGAGGAAACAACACGAAAATCCGCATAACCACGATTATAATAAAAGCGACGTAAAGCTTCTTCATCAGCGGCTAAACGCTCTTCACTATAAACATCACCCCCCAACAACAATGAAAACATGCTTGAAGATTTTGTTGAAATTACATCTCGCAAACGGCGGCTTCCAAACGCATGATTTCCTTTAAAAACGATATCACTAATCTTTGTCTTCCGCCCTTCAGTAATATTAAATACTACATTTACGCGCCCTTTTCCCAAGTTAATAGTCTGCACTCTTACAGCGACATTATTACGACCAACCGTTTTATAAGCTTCACGAATCGTATTAACATCAGCTGAAAGCTTAGCGGAATTAAAGGGCTCATTTGGTTTTAAAGAAATAAATCGCTTAAGATCAGGATCTTTAAGAGATTTATTGCCCTGAAACAGTACTTGGTTGACCACTTCATATTCTTTGACAAACACGATCAGCTTGTTACCAGCCTGATTTATTTTAACTTCATAAAATAAGCCTAATCCAAAAAGACGTTTTACAGCAGCATCGACATCACCACTGGAAAAACTCTGTCCAATTTTAATGTCCATATTATCTCGAACTGCCTGAGCACTTACAAATTTATTCCCACGAACCTCAATAGAGTGGACCACAGATGCTTGCGCTTCTCCAACCACTGCAATCGACAAAAAGGCTGTCGTTGGAGCAATTACTCCCATACCTAATACCAATAAAGATACTGCATTTAAAAACTTTGAATTTGTAGTCATTGGCTCTTTTTACCTTACTCTTAATTCTCTGAACACGACGCCTCAAAAGCTAACTGCCATACCAACTCTTTTTACACAGCGAGACTTTCCACCCCTTAATTTATTATAACACACTCTGCCACAATATTTTGTGGACATGGTAAACAAACTTCAATCTATTCTTTTCATTATTACTCAATTTGTAAAATTTTTTCCATCATTTATTAGCTAAACCAACAAAAATAATCATTAAAGAGCGCAAAAATCATAAAGACGAAAACGACTAAAAAACCCAAGCGAAAAAAAAATTCCCGAATTTTAGTGGATATGGACCTCCCAGTAAGAGCTTCAATAACGTGAAATAACAAATGCCCACCATCAAGTGGCGGAAGTGGAAAAAGATTAATAAGCCCAACACTTATCGAAAGAAAAGCTGCAAAATTCAACAAAGAGATAAAACCTGTTTCACTCACTTTCCAAGCAATTTGAACAGTCTTAGAAGGACCACCCATCCGACAATGATCTTCTTTTCCTCCTATCAAACGACTCATAAAAAAAATTGTTTGGGTAACAATAAATGTAGCGCGTGCCGATGCTTCTTTTACAGCTCTTAAAAAATTGTAGTTAATATATTTCACATAAGTTGGATCTAAACGCGCTGGATTATCTGGATCAACAGGAGCTCCTACACCTATCATACCACTTTGAATGCGATTACCAAATCCATCATCTCGTTCAATCACTTTTGGTTTGATAATCGTTGTAAACACCTGCCCCATGCGCTCTATTTTAAACTCTATAGGATCTTCACCATGTAAAGTCATATAATTTATCAGATCTTCAAAACTTTCAACTCGTCGACCATCCATTTCAAGAAAACGATCGCCTCGTGCTAAACCAGCTTGAAAAGCAGGAGAATCTTTTACCAAAGAACCAACAACCGGTTCAATGGTTGCACGACCATAAACAAAGAAAAAAAAGCTTAAAATAATAACGGTAAAAAGGCCATTGAATAAGGGACCCGCAAAAACAGTTGCTGCTTTTTTCCAAGCATGCGCACTAGCAAATGACCCTTCAACACCCGAAAAGGACTTGAATGATGTCACATCTCCTTCATCCCCAACAAATTTTACATACCCTCCTAAAGGGATAAGTGCTAAACGCCACTGTGTATTGTTTTTATCTGTATACCCGACTATTTGTGGTCCAAATCCAAGCGAAAAAACCGATGCCTTAATACCACACCACCGCCCAACGAGATAATGCCCAATTTCGTGGACAGAAATGATAATCATAACGATGAAAAAAATACTCAAACCTCTTAAAAGAAAATCGCTCCCAGTAATCATATGATTTAAAAATTCCAAAATATTTTCTCCTCATTAAACCATCTCAAAAAGATTAAAAGGTGTATCCATATTAGACATAAACGAACCAATTAAATAAAGAAAAAAAGCAGCGCCTATCAACCCATCCATACGGTCCATAAACCCACCATGTCCAGGCAATAAAGAACTAGAATCTTTAACAGAAAATCGCCTTTTTAACCATGATTGGCCTAAATCACTCAACTGTGAAACAATTGATAAAATGAGAGAAAGCAATGGAATGAAAAAACTTGTTAAGTTTATGTCAAAAAATCGAGAAGCAATCAATATACCGCCAAAAACGCCGACAAATGTACCACCAATCGCCCCTGCCCATGTTTTATTAGGAGAAAATTGTGGCGCCAATTTAGGACCACCCAATGCACGGCCGCTAAAATAGCCCGCGATATCCGTTCCCCATACTATTGTAAATAAGAAAAGAACAATTTGAAATCCTAACGATTCATAGCCTCGTAAAAAGCATAAAGCTACAACCGGAAACGTTGCATATAAAAAACCTAAAAAAACCCAAGCACTCTCTCTCATAGGTCCAATAGCCAACACTGCTGCAAAAACTATCAAAACACAAAAAATTAATGACGCTGATACATTCAATAACAAAAAAGAACCAAAAACCAAATAAAAAATACTTGCTAATATTTTCTGTGAAACACGCCATTTCTCTTTAGTAATACCAATCCATTCATAAAGAATAAAACCGCCAATACCCCATACAAACAAAAAAAATAAAATTCCCCCCAGCCATGTTAAAGACAACGCAAGAATGCCAAAAATTAAAGCAGTCAAGATACGATACGTAAGATTAGACAAAATAACATCCAAACAATAAAAAAGACAAATTCAAAAATTAACATAAGCAGAAAAGCTTTGCTAGACAGTTTTTATGTTTATATTTTTGCAAAATTTCCTTACAATCCGCCTTATATTATCTGATATAATAAAATGGCACTTATAAGACCAATAATCTGCGTAAAAAGCTTTAAAAGTCTCCATATTAAAATTAACCCTAGAATATATTTCTTAAAATTCTATGGGTATTAAATAATCAGAAAGTCGCCGTCTACTCCTTTGAATTATGGAATCTCAATCTGATACCCTCTCTCATGGAACGGCATTTTTTTATCAAATTACAAACCATCTGAAAAAAATTATGTGAAATAGCAGTCGTTTGACCTATCCCATTGTATTTCTTATAATAAAAAATAATAACAAAATTAAAGTGGTATTCTTTGTACCATATTCCTTCTCTAACATCTTCCACAGCAGATTTTAACAACCTCCAAGAATGAAAATAGTTTTATTATGGAGCTTACCAAAAATATGTTAGATGAGAATCTTATTATCCTACTCGATAATTTTTTTGCGGAAAACCTTATTGAATATGTAGATATAGATTTTTAGAAAAGTCTATTTCCATTTGTATGGTCTTCTATCAACGATAAAAATCATTTTGCCTTCTCATTCTTAAAAAGGTGTTAGACAGTAGAAAGTACACTCTTTTTTAGCAACCAGTCGTCTTAAACATGCATAATTTCAGACTCTTTCACGGCCAAAATTTTATCAATATCAGCAATAGTCTCATCTGTAAGTTTCTGAACTTTGTCGGAGAAACCATGCGCTTCATCTTGACTAATTTCACCTTCTTTTTCTAATTTTTTCAAATTATCCATACCATCACGACGAACATGCCGAGTAGCAACACGAGCTTGCTCTGCGTATTGATGAGCAATTTTTACCAACTCTTTTCGACGTTCTTCATTTAATTCAGGTAAAGGAATACGTAAGTTCATGCCATCAGTTATGGGATTTAAACCAAGACTAGAATCACGAATAGCACGCTCTACAGCTCCTACCATAGCTTTATCCCACACAGAGACCGAAAGCATTCTCGGTTCTGGAACAGAAATATTCGCAACCTGATTTATATGTACAACAGAACCATAAGCCTCAACGGTTAACGGCTCTAATAAACTTGCCGAAGCTCGTCCAGTCCGCAAACCACCTAACTCATGCTTAAAAGCCGAAATAGCGCCATCCATACGACGTTTCAGATCATCCATAATCGATGTAACATTCATATTTTTATCTCCTTCAATACAGCTTGAAGATTATATTTCATTCCGATACTATCGTAAATCGTCCCGTTCCATTTAATACCTTAGCTAAACCACCTTTTTCATGAATGGAATAAACAATAATCGGCACATTGTTTTCCCGTGCTAAAGTAACCGCTGTCGTATCCATAACAGACAATCCCCATTGCAAAATCTCGACATGTGTTAATTGATCAAAACGCTTAGCTGTAGGATCTAATTTGGGATCTGCAGAATAAATACCATCCACTTGTGTTCCTTTTAAAAGAACATCTGCACCAATTTCCGCTGCACGTAAAGTAGCAGCAGAATCAGTGGTAAAAAATGGATTACCCGTACCGCCTGCAAAAATAACAACTTTTCCTTGATTCATATAACCTATTGCCTTACGTTGTGAGAAACTCTCACAAATTTGCGGCATAGCTATCGCAGACAAGACAATTGCTTCAACCCCTAATTTTGATAATGATGTTCGCAATGCTAAAGAATTAATAGCAGTTGCAAGCATACCCATATGATCTCCTGTCACACGATCTCCACCTCGCGACGCAACAGCAACTCCGCGAAAAATATTTCCTCCACCGATAACAATAGCAACTTCCACCCCCATCACCCGCACTTCAGCAATATCGGAAGCGATACGATCGACAACAGAAACATCAATTCCAAAGCTCTGCCCGCCCATAAGGGCCTCACCAGAAACCTTTAAAAGAATACGTTTATACCGCCGCGCTAATGTCATTGATAATCTCCCCAAAAGCACCGTTACTTTTTGCTTTCGACACCACTAAGGGCACCACTTTATCACGTGACGCCCTTTCAATAATCATATTTTTTATATCAGTGATTTTATAATCAATGGTATGAGATTCAAATCTCTGAAAAAATTTATAAATCACTACCCCTTTGCCGCTGCGGCAACCTCTGCTGCAAAATCAGATACCTCTTTCTCTACACCTTCCCCTAGCGCAAAACGAATAAAGCCTGTAATTTTTGCTGACGCACCAATAGATTTTTCTGCTTCTTTTAAAGCTGCTTCAACACTCATATCAGGATTCATAACAAAAGCCTGAGAAAGCAAAACAACCTCTTCAAAAAACTTACGCATACGACCTTCCACCATTTTTTCAATGATATTTTCTGGCTTTCCAGACTGGCGTGCCTGATCTGAAAAAATTGCTTTCTCACGCTCAACAGCACTGGAATCAACATTTTCCGCAGTTAACGCTAAAGGATTAGTTGCAGCAATATGCATCGCAACCTGTCGGCCAAAAGCAGCGGCTGCCTCCTTATTGCCTGTCGTTTCAACAGCAACCAAAACACCAAGTTTACCAAGTCCATCAGCCACACTATTGTGTATATAAGTAGCAACAACACCATTCTCAACAGAGAGTTTAGCAGAACGGCGAAAGGCCATATTCTCTCCAATGGTACCAATTGCATCTTTAATTGTAGCCTTTACAGTCTTTTCAGAACCAGGATAAAGAGAGGTAGAAACAGCATCAACACTTCCGTGCGTTCCTAAAGCAGCTGTTGCTACATTGCGAACAATGTCTTGGAATAGATCGTTGCGCGCCACAAAATCTGTTTCAGAATTAATCTCAACTAAAACTGCGCTTGAATCGTTTGATGCAACTCCAATCAATCCTTCAGCTGCTGTACGACCAGCCTTTTTATCTGCCTTGGCTATTCCTTTTTTACGAAGCCAATCAACAGCAGCTTCCATATCACCATTCGTTTCTGCCAGTGCCGCTTTACAGTCCATCATACCAGCACCTGATAATTCCCGAAGTTCTTTTACTTGTGCAGCAGTAATGCTCATATTTTCCTCTTTATTCTATAACGGTAAAAGCGTGCAAGAACAAAATCCTATACACGCCTATAACCTTTCCTTTAGAAAATAAATACCCTAACGGGCGTTTTAATATTACTCAGAAACTGCAATTGCATTTTCCAAAACAGGTTCTACAGGTGCATCAACTTGAGCCCCTAAATCGACGCCCATTGCACCTTGTTGACGAGCAATACCATCAAGAGCTGCACGAGCAAAAAGATCACAATAAAGAGAAATTGCACGTGACGCATCATCATTACCTGGAATTGGATGCGTAACATTATCAGGATCACAGTTGGTATCAATAATAGCAATAACTGGAATCCCTAAACGCTTCGCTTCTTGGATAGCAATATTTTCTTTATTTGTATCAATAATAAATATAAGGTCTGGAACAGACCCCATATCCTTAATACCACCAAGTGCACGATTAAGCTTTTCACGATCACGCTCAAGATTTAAACGCTCTTTTTTGGTAAAACCTTGTGCTTCAGCAGCAAGAATTTTGTCCAGCTTACGCAAACGGTGGATCGAATGGGAAATCGTTTTCCAGTTTGTAAGCATACCGCCAAGCCAGCGCGCATTAACATAATATTGTGCCGAACGATTTGCCGCATCAGCAATGATGTCAGATGCCTGCCGTTTCGTCCCAACAAAGAGAATGCGCCCACCACGTGCAACCGTATCTGAAACAAGTTTAAGCGCTTGATGTAAAAGAGGGACAGTCTGAGCAAGATCAATAATATGGATATTATTACGCTCACCGTAAATATAAGGAGTCATCTTTGGATTCCAGCGATGAGTCTGGTGGCCAAAATGTACACCTGCTTCTAAAAGCTGGTGCATAGTAAAATCTGGTAGTGCCATAGTTTATCCTTTCCGGTTCAACCTCCGCGGAAAAAGCAGATCAAGCTGCTACCGGGGGACGTTTGCTACATTCTTTTTGCAAACACCCAAATTCCGCGTGTGGAATAACACTACCATACTAATATTTGTTTCTTTTTCAAGTTATTTTCTGCAATCATTTAATGTTTACATTGATTAAGATTCTTGCCAACCTCGAGAAATTCAAGACTGTTCAATTTTGCACGCACTGAAAAAGTCCCGTAATCTACATGGAGATCACGCATAACACCATTCTCATATAAGAGAAAACGAGTACGATAGACTGGAAGACCATCTTTCTTTTCTATATCATCAAAATAAGAAATCGTAACGGGCCAATAGTCCTCCTCATCTAATTTTCCCATTTTTTTTGTTTCATCGTCAGAGAACAGTGTCTTCTTCTCCCCAATGACGATACTTTCTTTTATAATTTTATCTGCTTTATCTGTTCCATCAAATACATTGACATTGTAAAAATGATTGCCTGCTTTTGCATGGCGGATGATATTCTTTAGTTGCATAATTGGAAACTCAGCCATTGCGAGCTTGTATTCTTTTTCTTTTGGTGTTTTTAATTTCACAATAATTCCATCTTGAAGACGCTCCGCTACTCCTTCAGCACGATGTGTAACCTCTTGTCCCACTTGGTCTGTAACATTAAAATGAAACGTACGACTATCACCCGTTTCATAACTCGTTGTCTGTTGATCGGTTAAACGCGTCGGCATATCTTCACTCTGAATACGACTGATAAAACGAAAACGTGTGGTATAACCCTGACATACTGACCCCGTTAGCTCGTAAACCATTCGTCCAGACATCGCTGAAATTGTCATTTCATGAGAAACACTATCGAGTTGAAAATCATAAATTGCTCGATGAGGTGCAATAAAAATAGCTTCTTCAGCTTTGGCAGTAGATAAAAAAACAAAATATAAAATTATTAATAAAGATCTAATCATTCCCAACTTCCAATTCTATCGCCATTTTATAACATCATACAATAAGGCAAAAAAAGCTAGCTTCTGAATTAACCACACATTTCCTTAAATCGAAAAATAGTTTATGCAATGGATGTATTGTAAAAAAAGCTATGGAGTTTAAATTATGACCAATTTGATTGAAACCCACCTAAAAAAATTTGCAATCACTCTTCCTGAAGCAACCCAACCCATTGCTAATTATGTAACTGCTTCACAAAGTGGCAACCAACTTTTTATTTCTGGACAATTGCCTTTTTCCGATGGAAAACCTGTAGCTACCGGTAAAGTTGGTGCAACAGTGAGTGCCGAACAAGCAAAAAAAGCAGCCGAAGTCTGTGCGCTCAATATTCTCGCACAGATTAAAGTAGCTCTTGGTGATTTAAAGAGAATAAAACGCATCGTAAAAATCACTGTTTTTGTCGCTGTAGATCCTCACTTTACTGGTATTCCTCTTGTTGCCAATGGCGCTTCTGATCTATTCGTCAATATTCTTGGTGAAGCTGGGAAACATGCCCGTTCCGCTGTTGGTGTTGCTTCTCTCCCTATGGATGTTCCAGTAGAAGTTGAAGCTATCATAGAAATCTAACCCCCTACCAATAGCAATACATCTATCTCAAGCGACAACCAAATGCGAAATCTCTCTTCTCATCTTATCCTAGCCTTTGCATTTTTTATATTGGAATTAATGTTTTGAATTAAAACGCACAAAAGGAAATATTTATATGAAACAGATTTATGACGATAACAATATTTTTGCCAAATTGATTCGCAATGAAATCCCTTCTGTTCGTGTTTATGAAGATGACGATGTGATTGCATTCATGGATATTATGCCACAAGCACCAGGACATACACTTGTTATTCCTCGCAAAGGCTCTAGAAATCTCCTTGATGCAGACACTGAAACATTGTTTCCAGTTATTAAAGCTGTTCAAAAAATCGCCAAAGCCGTTAAAAAAGCCTTTCAAGCAGATGGTATAACAGTCATGCAATTTAATGAAGCAGCCAGCCAACAAACCGTTTATCATCTCCATTTCCATATTATACCACGTATGGAAGGAATAGAGCTTTCCTCTCATAATAATGTTATAGCACCTACGGAAATACTTGAAGAGAACGCAAAAAAAATCCGTGCAGCACTTTAACAAAGTCGCTTTAAGTCATTGAACTTTTTTCCTCACATATTTTTTTGTAAGGTGCGTCATTTTTTTATTTTTTGAATCAGATGACATATTGGAAGATGAAACTTTTAACTGCAACCTCTCTTTTCCTCCATTTAATTTTTGTGTCATTACGCGTACCGTGCCACCATTTCGTAACTTTCCAAATAAAATTTCGTCAGCCAATGGCTTCTTAATATGTTCTTGTATAACACGGCTCAATGGACGGGCCCCCATCTGGAGATCGTATCCTTTATTAGCAAGCCAAATCATGGCAGGAGAACTTAATTCAAAACAAATTCCTCGATCAGCTAATTGAGCTTCAAGCTGAAAGATAAATTTTTGCACAATCTGATTGATAACGACCTGAGATAAGGGTGCAAACGGAATAATCGCATCTAACCGGTTACGAAATTCCGGTGTAAATAACCTATTAATTGCTTCAATATCATCACCATCACGATACACTTTGCCAAATCCGATCGCTGACTTTGCCATATCTGAAGCACCAGCATTGGTTGTCATAATTAAAATGATGTTGCAGAAATCAATTTTTTTACCACTATGATCTGTTAACTTACCATAATCCATCACTTGCAATAAAATATTAAATAACTCTGGATGCGCTTTTTCAATTTCATCCAGCAAAAGAACAGCGTGAGGCTTCTGATCAACTGCATCTGTAAGGAGTCCCCCTTGATCAAATCCTATATAACCTGGAGGTGCCCCAATTAAGCGCGCCACCGTATGCCGTTCCATATATTCTGACATATCAAAACGTAACAATTCAAGACCTAAGGAAGATGCGAGCTGTTTTGCAACTTCAGTTTTTCCCACACCCGTTGGTCCTGAAAATAGATAACTTCCTATCGGTTTATCTGTTTCGCGTAATCCCGCTCGCGCCAATTTAATTGACGATACTAAGGCGGAAATTGCCTCATCTTGTCCATAAATAACATGCTTGAGTTCTCTTTCAAGCTTGCTAAGGATCTTTTGATCATCACTGGAAACTGTTTTTGGTGGAATCCTTGCCATAGTGGCAACAGTTGCTTCAATTTCTTTAACACCTATACTCTTTTTCCGTTGTTTTTTTGGTAAAAGCTTTTGCGCTGCACCACTCTCATCAACAACATCAATTGCTTTATCAGGTAACCGGCGATCAATCATATAACGTGAAGACAATTCTACAGATGCCTTCATCGCCTGATCAGTATATTTAATTTGATGAAAATCTTCAAAATAAGGCTTCAACCCTTGCAAAATCTTAATTGCATCGGCAATAGAAGGTTCATTAACATCAATCTTCTGAAAACGGCGCTCTAAAGCACGATCTTGTTCAAAGATTTTACGATATTCTTTGTAAGTCGTCGAACCAATACATCGAATAGTTCCGGAAGATAATGCAGGTTTTAAAAGATTAGCGGCATCCATATTTCCTCCCAATGTTGCCCCTGCTCCAATTAAAGTATGAATTTCATCAATAAATAAAACAGCATCTGGATACTGCTCAAATTCTTTAATGAGGTGCTTTAACCGTTCTTCAAAATCACCACGATAACGTGTACCAGCAACAAGTCCTCCCATATCAAGGAAAAATATCGTCACATTTGATAAAACTTCAGGCACCTGCCCATCAACAATGCGTTTTGCTAATCCTTCAATTATAGCGGTTTTTCCAACTCCAGGATCACCAACCAAAAGCGGATTATTTTTTGATCTTCTACATAAAATCTGAATTATGCGTGAAATTTCCATTTCACGACCAATTAATAAATCAATTTTTCCATTACGTGCTTTACTATTGAGATCAACACAATAAGCAGTTAGGGCACTCGTCACCTTTTCATCATGATCTGAAATCTGCTGATCCAATTGTTCTTCAAGTCCCTCAAGTAACATAGATAATCCCTCATCCCGCGTGATACCATGTGAAATAAAACGTACAGCATCATAACGTGTCATTCCCATCTCTTGAAGGAAATATGCTGCATGACTTTCACGTTCAGAAAAAATTGCCACGAGAACATTTGCTCCCGATACTTCTTCTTTTCCAGCGGATTGAGCATGAATCACTGCACGTTGAATAACACGCTGGAAAAATGTTGTCGGTTTTGTATTCTCATCAGCTCTAATTTGTACATCCAATTCTGACCGAATATAGTTTGTTAAGCGCTCTCGTAATTCTTCCACATCTACTTGACAAGCCTGAATTACCAAATTTGCATCAGCATCATCTAGCAGAGCAAGTAGAAGATGTTCTAATGTCGCATATTCATGCTGCGCTTGAGTAGCAATTGTTAATGCGCGATGCAAAACTTCTTCAAGACTAGGTGTAAAAGATGGCATAATCCCTCACTTCCATTCCATCACACATTGTAATGGATATTCATTTTGACGTGCACACTCCCTAACTTGTACTATTTTCATTTCAGCGACTTCATAACTATAAGTTCCACATTCACCTACCCCATTTTGGTGTACATGTAACATAATACAAGTTGCTTCTTCGAAAGTTTTTTTGAAAAATTTTTTCAAAATAAAAACAACAAAATCCATAGGAGTGTAATCATCATTAAGTAAAAGAACACGATACAGCTTAGGCTTTTGAAGTCTTGGTCTAATTTTTATAATGGCATCATGCCTGCTTTCGTCCAAATTCTTGCCTTTTTCATTGTGTATAATAAGAACTATAGGATTTATTATAAGCTTTTGTACCATTATTATTTCCTATGCAGAGCATTTTTATTAATTTTAAGTTCTTTCATCACTATTGCAACACTTGTTTATTGAAAAATAACTTTCTTTTATGATTAGCTTTTAGTCAAATACGGAAACTCACAAAATGATTTTTGTAAACAAATTAGTAATATCATTCGTCTAAATTGTATCAACGAGCGGCAAAAACACAGAAACTTTACAGAATTTTCAGAATAAACGGAGGAATAGGATACTGCGCGTGTATACTAACTGCCAAAAAATTGTGCGGTGTTATCAAAAGATAGCAATTGCTTTTGTTATTTTAGCTTTTTCTTACTCTTGGGCATCGGCTACGCCTCAAGGAGCTTATCCTGATAAATATGCTGCTATCGTTATAGATGCAAATACAGGAAAAACTTTATTTCAAGCCAATGCAACCCTAAAACGTTACCCAGCTTCTTTGACAAAAATAATGACGCTATACCTACTCTTTGAAGCTATGAAGATGCGTCGTGTAACACCAAATACTCCTATCCCCGTCTCACATTATGCAGCAACACGCCCACCAACAAAAATCGGGTTTAAAGCAGGCCAAACAATTTCTGTAGAAGCTGCTGCCAAAGCACTCATCACAAGATCAGCAAATGATGTAGCAACTGCAATTGCAGAATACCTCGGTGGCAATGAAAAAAAATTCGCGCGAATGATGACAGCAAAAGCCCGCAAACTTGGCATGACGCAGACACATTTTGCAAATGCTTCAGGGCTTCCAGATGTACGCAACTATACCACGGCACGGGATATAGCTACTTTGTCATTAGCATTACGAAAAAAATTTCCACAACAGTATCAATTGTTCAAAATAAAAAGTTTTACGTTCCGTGGTCATACAATTAACAATCACAATAAGCTCGTGAAAATAATGAAAGGCGTCGATGGAATTAAAACCGGCTACACACAAATGTCAGGTTCTAATTTAGCAACTTCAATGAATCTTAATGGGCGCTCCATCGTTGCTGTCGTTATGGGAGGGAAATCATCTACCGCACGTGATGAGCATATGGCCAATTTATTAAATCAATATTTGCCAAAAGCAAGCTTAATGAAAAATAACAAACACTTAATGGCTTCTGTACGCCACAACTTACCTACGGGCGCAAATACTCCTATACCTATCGTAAAAGCTGAGCCAACCAATTTCGATGAGGAAGTTTCTCCTATGTTAACAGCGTTTGCAGAACAACCTAGAAATTCTAATATGGCGATAGCCGCTGTAAATCAAGCAATTATACCAATTCCTAATCCTCAAAAAGCTATGCCCGTTGAGACTCATAAAATTGTTACAGTCTCTTTGTCTACAAATGCCGGATGGGCCATCCAAATTGGTTCTCTCCCTAGCGAAGAACAAGCAAAAACTTTGCTTTTAAAAGCAAAAGATACAGCTTATTCTGCTTTAAAAAGCACATCTTCACATATGCAACTCTTTGAGAAAAATGGGCGTCGTTATTACCGTGCTCGTTTTATAGGTTTTCAATCAAAAAAAGCTGCATTCAGCGCTTGTTCTACATTAAAGAAAGCAAATTTTAACTGCTATGCAGTAGCTTACTAAAAGTTATTGAATTCTGCATTAAGGATAGTATCATGATATATAATGCTCTTGCTTCATCCTCTGAAAAAGAAAAATTGTTGAAGCAATCATCTTTTCTCTCATTGCGCTCTCTTCACGATGCTGCAACAAAACTTGCTAGTTTAAAATATGCTCCAGCAACATTAGACACAAAATCTCTTGTCAACCTTCTTATTTGTCAAACAACACGAAATCGTCGTCTCGCAATGCCTCCTGTACGCATTCATTTACGCGTTGCAAGCCAAACCGGTAATGTACCTATTAAAATTCATCTAGGTGCAACAAATAGCTGATTTATAATAATTTTCCCAAGAGCGCTATTCATTCATAAGAATATTCATACACCGCATCCAATCTTTAAAAATGCTTTAGAAAATGCGCGTTTCCCTAAAATTTATAAGAATTGCGTTTGCGTTTTTTTGTCCAACTCTCAGATCAACTTTTCAATAAAACGATCTCTTAAAATAGGCAATATATTAATTTATAATGATCATTCATCGTTTTGCATGTTGGATGAGAGCCTCGAATATCCTAAGTTTCTCTCATTTCAAACCTGCTTATGTTGAATCAATCAAAACCATCCCCTTGGACATCACAATTGAGATTATCGTGTGGATAAAAAATAGAGAAGTAAAAATGCCTCTTATGAATCGTCTGAATAGCAAGGGCTGTTGCTAACATTGGGGGCTGATAAATAATATGACAGGGCAGGCTGGTACCTTCATAAATGTAAAGAGGGTGGTGCTCAATGGATTTACCGCTATACCATTCACGGGCGGCGTCGTGAAATAGGCTTGGGGGCTTTAAGAGATGTCTCTTTAAAACAAGCCCGTGAATTGGCAACTGGGTGACGTTCTGTTTTACGTGAAGGTCGTGATCCCATTAAAGAACGTGAAAAACAAAAGCGTGAGGCAATGCGCAATCTGCATTATTTAAAAGATATCGCTTTAGATACTTTTGAAAGTCGTAAAGCTGAACTCAAACATGATGGTAAAGATGGGAATTGGTTTTTACCTTTACGCCTTCATATTCTCCCTAAATTAGGTTGTTTACCGGTTTAAGAAATGACCTAAACAGATATACGCAATGTTCTCTCTCCCATCTGGCATACAAAAGCTGGAACAGCAGAGAAAGCCCTAAACCGCCTTAATCTTTGTCTTAAACATGCGGCCGCCTTGAGATTGGATATTGATTTACAGGAAATAGCAAAAGCACCCGTGCTCTTAGGAAAACAACGCCATAAAGCTCCGCATAGATCGGCAATGAATAGAAGAGAGGTCCCAGCTTTTTATAAAACACTTTGCGAAACAAGAGCCATACTACAATTGGCTTTGCGGTTGCTTATTCTGACAGGTGTTCGCACAAACCCTTTGCGTCATATCATAAAGATCAGATTCAAGATGATATATGGATCATCCCTGCTGAAAATATGAAAGGAAAACGTAATGTTACAACACAGTTTCGCGTGCCTTTATCAACAGAAGCATTAGAAATTTTAAAACAAGCTCACCCCCTATCTCGCAATAAAAGAGCAGTTGTTAATATTGAGAACTACAAAATATAATGGTTGTACCTTTATCCGTGATAAAATACCCCATAAAAATTTTACTCAATTAAATATCCGTTGTATTTTAACAGGATATTGCGTTAACTGCGAGACCAGCTTTACTTGTTTCTTTATAGTGTTCACTCATATCATGTCCGGTCTGACGCATTGTTTCTATACAAGCATCAAGAGAAACAAAATGCTCTCCATTCCCATGCAAGGCAAGAGAACAAGCCGTTACCGCCTTAACAGCTCCCATTGCATTACGCTCAATGCAAGGAACTTGTACAAGACCTGCAACTGGATCACATGTCATCCCCAAATGATGTTCAAGCGCAATCTCTGCTGCATTTTCAATTTGAGCTGGTGTACCACCCAACGCGGCTGTCAACCCTGCAGCTGCCATTGAAGATGCCGTCCCAACTTCACCCTGACACCCTACTTCTGCACCAGAAATAGAAGCGTTATGTTTTATGACTCCACCTATAGCTGCTGCGGTCAACAAAAAATTATGGATTCCCTCTCGATCTGCATCATCATAAAACTGAAGATAATAACGCAAAACGGCAGGCAGAACACCGGCAGCCCCATTTGTCGGTGCCGTAACAACACGACCACCTGCGGCATTTTCCTCATTCACTGCTATAGCATATACTGAAAGCCAATCATTTGCCCAAAGTGGATAATTGTGATTTTTTTTTCGATTTTCTAAAAGTTTTTCATACAGCTTTTTAGCGCGTCTTGGAACATGTAACCCACCTGGCAACTCACCTTCTTGTGCAAGACCTCTATCAACACAATTTGTCATAGCGGAAAAAATTTCATCAAGCCCTGTATCAAGAGCAGAACGCTCCATCTTTATTTCTTCATTTAGACGCTTCATTTCAGCAATTGAAAGTCCTGAACTTTCTGCCATTAATAACATTTTACGTGCAGAATCAAAAGGATATGGTACTTGAAACGTTTCTTGTTGTGCATTACCATTCATATCGCTTATTTCATCCTCAGTCACAACAAAACCGCCACCGATAGAATAATAAATCTGCCGCAAAAGAACATTCCCATCAATATCAAGCCCTTCAAATGCAAGTCCATTCGCATGTCCAGGTAAGACTTCCTTTCGTTCAAAGATAAGATCATTTTGCAAATCAAACTGATAAGTAGAATGGCCTTTTGGTTGCACTTTTTTCTCACGTGCTACCTTTTCTAACAAGAAGCCCATACAATCAGGATTAATAGTAGAGGCTTTTTCTCCCAAAAGCCCTAAAACAATAGCTCTATCTGTAGCATGACCAATTCCCGTGAAAGCCAAAGAACCATAAAGATAAACTCGTATACGAGAAATTACAGTATCAAATGGTTGAGAAATATTTCGTGCAAGAATCTCTTGCAAAAACATGTTAGCCGCTGTCATCGGCCCCATCGTATGAGAACTAGAAGGACCAATACCAATTTTAAAAAGTTCAAAAACAGATAAAAACACTCTTCACCCCAAAATGCTATACAGCTTGAGTATACGCTTTTTTATCACTGTTGTCCCATTTAAAATCAAATTGTAAGATAAGCTAAAAAAATGATAGCAATAAATATGACCGTTGCTCGTCTTGCTACCAACCAACACGTCTTTTCTATAGCGCTTTCCATAGCCAACCTTCAAAATAGATGATGATCCTAAAATAACCATTCTCTTAATTTTTCAAACGTAGTAAAATAAGTGTTAACACGCAATATTAAAAAAATTCAATAAAAATGAGAAGTTCTCACGGGAATATTTTTATAATGGCTCAAGCTCTTTAAAAATGACACTCATTTCCATAAAAATATTCCCATAAATGTGATTAAATAAAGCGTACAAAATTCTCTATTGGTTCACGTTCAGTTACAAAATTGTTTTCTGGAGCACTCCCGTCGCGATAACCAAGGGCCATACCACAAATAATTTGCCGATCTGAGGGGACTGACAAAAGTGTACGAATTTGTTTATGATAATCAGCAAAAGCAGCTTGGGGACACGTATCTAATCCAAACCCACGTGCTGCTAACATGATGGTCTGCATAAACATGCCTAAATCAAGCCAGCTTCCTCTTTCCATGTCATAATCCATGGTAAACAAAAGCCCTACAGGCGCACCAAAAAATGAAAAATTCCGCGCTTTTTGATGAAGTGTTTTTTCCTGTTCATCTTTTTGAATCCCAAGACTCTTATAAAGATCCAAACCAATTTTTTGGCGCCTCGAAAGATAAGGCTCACGCCATTGACGCGGGTAATAACGAACTTCACGCTCCCCTTTTATACCTAAGAGTGCGAGTTGTGAAAGTTCTTGTCCTACTTTCTGCAACATAGTTCCTGTAAGGACAATGACTTGCCATGGTTGAATATTAGTTCCAGATGGTGTACGAGCCGCAAGTTTTAAGATTTCTTTAATTGTTTCCTGTGAGACTGGCTGATCAGTAAAAGCACGTATCGATTTACGTGATAGAATAGACTGAAAAATATCAATGGAAGAATCAACCGTCATTGTTTTTACTTTCTCTTTGAAACATAAATTTAAATATCATTATTTTCTCATTCATAGCCGGTGTGTCGCAAGACCTTTGCAACTCTTTTGCATTCACTCTACTTTTTTGAAAAACTTACCACTTTTAATGCCCTTCAACGCTTATCATTAAAGAACAGACAGCTCATCTCTCTTAAGGAAAAGAAAATCGTTAAAAATGAAGAAGAAATAAAATCCATAATCAACGGTTAACTCCTAATTCAGCTAAACTTTCAAAAAAAGTCTCTTCTATACGCTCTAAATCATGTAGAAGATCATCAATATCGCGCTGCATCTGATGTAAATAAACCCGTTTTTTATTAATCCTTACAATTAATTCTTTAAGCTTTTTCTCATCATCTGGTGGTTTTCCTCCTATAGTCAACATATCAGATATTTCAGACAAAGAAAATTTAACTCTTTTAGCACGCAGTATTTGTTTTAATTTATGACGATCACTTTGCGTATAAAGCCGTAAGCTCCCACGACGAAAAGGCACAAGAAGCCCTTCTTCTTCATAATAACGCAAAGTCCGAGCAGTTATTGAAAATTCGCGTGTCAACTCACCAATTGAATAATATTCGTGCATTTTATCATTCTGTTTTATAGATCACACTGTTATCAGATATCTGTTTCTTTACAAAATTTTAATTAGAATTTCATCCTCTGCTTTCCTCAATTCTTAAATGTAAGAAAACACAATAAGCCAACAAGAATGCTTAAAACAATAAGCGCCTTATAGCTTTTAAAGTCATGTTTTTTAGAAAAACACGGAATTTCTACATTCTGAGATCTGTAAAAAAACGCCCAAATCCTATATTCGGGCGCTCTCCTATTATTTTTTTATCAGTAGGCAAATTATTCAGCAACTGTTTCAGTTGTCATATTTGTTAACATAGCCTTAGCCATCTCGTTATTGCTAGATTTACGCCGCTCATCGACAATCAAATCATCACGAACCGTTGCAATACGGCGAATTTGAGCAATCGTACCACCTGTACCCGCAGGAATAAGGCGACCAACAATAACATTCTCCTTAAGACCTTGCAAAGTATCAATTTTACCAGAAACTGCTGCTTCAGTAAGTACTCTTGTTGTTTCCTGAAATGATGCTGCCGAAATAAACGACGGCGTTTGAAGAGATGCTTTTGTAATCCCAAGAAGAATGGGGGTACCCGATACAGGTTTTTTCCCTTCTGCAATCAAATTATCATTAATTTCATCAAGCTCTATACGATCTACATGATCACCCGCAATATAACCTGAATCTCCAGATTCAGTAATCTCAACCTTTTGTAACATCTGACGAACAATCACTTCAATATGCTTGTCATTAATTAAAACACCTTGCAAACGATAAACTTCTTGAATTTCATTAACAAGATAAGATGCCAAAGCCTCAACCCCCTTAATTGCTAAGATATCATGAGGTGCTGGATTGCCATCGAGGATATAGTCTCCTTTTTCAATTTGATCGCCCTCTTGGAAGTGAAACAATTTACCCTTTGGAATTAAATATTCTACTGGTTCAAGAGTTTCATCATTTGGTTCGATGATAATACGACGCTTATTCTTATAACCGCGACCAAAACGAATGGTACCACTAACTTCAGCAATGATAGCATGATCTTTTGGACGTCGCGCTTCAAAAAGCTCAGCCACACGTGGTAGACCACCTGTAATATCTTTTGTCTTAGCACTTTCCATTGGCAAGCGAGCAATAACATCACCAGCCTTAACATGAGAACCAGGCTCAACAGAAAGAATAGTTTCTACTGACATCATATAACGGGCTTCGCCCCCCTTATACAATTTAGCAATGGTCTCACCTTTTTTATCTGTATGAATGATAATAGCTGGCTTTAGATCAGCACCACGGGGATTAGCGCGCCAATCAATCACCAAGCGCTTTGTAATACCGGTCGATTCATCAGCCGTTTCAGTAACTGATAAACCATCAATCATATCTTCAAAACCTACATAGCCTTCAACTTCAGTCAAAATTGGACGTGTATAAGGATCCCATTCTGCTATACGTTGCCCACATTTAACCACATCACCATCATCAACAAAAATATGCGCACCATAGCTAACACGATGCACTACACGCTCTTTTCCAGACTCATCCTTAATAAGGATAGCCATATTACGTCCCATAACCACCAAATGACCTTCAGAATTGCGAACCACATTGCGATTGCGAATTTCTACTATCCCTTCATAGGATGCTTCTAAATGAGATGAATCCACAACCTGCGCCGTTCCCCCCAAGTGGAAAGTACGCATAGTAAGCTGCGTTCCTGGTTCACCAATGGACTGAGCAGCAATAACACCAACTGCCTCACCCTGATTCACTGGTGTTCCACGTGCCAAATCACGACCATAGCATTTGGCACAAACACCAAGACGCGTTTCACATGTTAAAGCAGAGCGGATTTGAACTGATTGAATTCCAGCTTCTTCAATCTTAGCAATATCAGCTTCCTCAATCATCGCACCACCTTCAAGGAGAACCTCACCAGAAACGGGATGTAAAATATCAACAAGTGCTGTGCGACCAAGAATCCTTTGCCCAAGAGATGCAACAATTTGTCCTGCATCAACAATAGGCTGCATAGTAAGCCCCTTCGCAGTACCACAATCAACTGCTGAAATAATAGCATCCTGTGCAACATCAACAAGGCGGCGTGTTAGATAACCAGAATTTGCTGTTTTCAAAGCAGTATCGGCAAGCCCTTTCCGTGCACCGTGAGTTGAATTGAAGTATTCGTTAACGGTTAGACCTTCCTTAAAGTTTGAAATAATTGGTGTTTCAATAATTTCACCCGACGGCTTTGCCATCAACCCACGCATACCAGCTAACTGTTTCATCTGGTTAGCAGAACCACGTGCACCAGAATGCGACATCATATAGATTGAATTCATTGGCCGTTGACGACCTGTTTTAGGATCAAATTCAACAGCCTGAATACGCTTCATCATCTCATCGGCAACACGATCAGTACATTTACCCCACGCATCTACAACTTTGTTATATTTTTCGCCTTGCGTAATCAAACCGTCATTATATTGCTGTTCGTATTCTTTAGCTAAAGATTCCGTTTCTGCAACCAAACGCGACTTGCTATCAGGGATAACCATATCATCCTTGCCGAATGAAATTCCTGCACGACAAGCATAAGAAAAGCCAAGCTGCATAATACGATCACAGAAAATAACTGTCTCTTTTTGCCCACAGTGCCGATAAACCTGATCAATCAATTTAGAGATATTCTTTTTAGTCATTTCTTGATTGACAATATCAAACGAGATATTTGGATTTTTTGGCAAAAGCTCCCCAATGATCAAACGTCCAGGTGTTGTATCGTAAAGTTTAGCAACTTCTTTTCCATCTTCCCCTATATTTTTAACACGGCCCTTAATCTTCGTATGAAGAGTTATGACCTTATTTTCTAAGGCATGATGAAGCTCACCTATATCAGAAAAAGCCATTCCCTCGCCTGGTTCTTTTTCAGAAACAATCGAAAGATAATAAAGACCAAGAACCATATCCTGTGATGGAACAATAATCGGTGCACCGTTGGCTGGATGAAGAATATTATTGGTCGACATCATCAAAACACGCGCTTCAAGCTGTGCTTCAAGAGAAAGTGGAACATGAACCGCCATCTGATCGCCATCAAAATCCGCATTAAAAGCAGTACACACCAATGGATGAAGCTGTATAGCTTTACCTTCAATCAAGATGGGTTCAAAAGCTTGAATCCCCAAACGGTGCAATGTTGGCGCACGATTCAGTAAAACAGGATGTTCACGGATAACCTCATCTAAGATATCCCAAACTTCCGGATGTTCTTTCTCAACAAGTTTCTTTGCCTGTTTTACAGTTGATGAATATCCCTTCGCATCAAGACGTGCATAAATAAATGGTTTAAATAATTCGAGAGCCATCTTTTTAGGAAGACCGCATTGATGCAATTTTAACTCAGGGCCTGTCACAATAACAGAACGGCCTGAATAATCAACACGCTTTCCAAGTAAGTTTTGGCGGAAACGCCCTTGCTTACCCTTTAACATATCTGAAAGAGATTTAAGTGGACGCTTATTTGCTCCAGTAATCACACGACCGCGTCGACCATTATCAAATAATGCATCAACCGCTTCTTGCACCATACGCTTTTCATTGCGCACAATAATTCCAGGAGCACGCAATTCAATCAACCGTTTTAAACGGTTATTACGGTTTATCACCCGTCGATAAAGATCATTCAGATCCGATGTCGCAAAACGCCCACCATCAAGTGGAACCAATGGACGTAAATCAGGCGGAATAACTGGAATCGTCTTCATAATCATCCATTCTGGCTTATTGCCAGATTCAAGGAAATTTTCAACGATCTTAAGCCGCTTAATTAGCTTTTTCTGTTTTAACTCCGAAGTCGTCTCAGACAATTCGACACGTAAATCATTCGCAAGCTTCTCTAATTCCATGCTAGCTAGGAGCTCATAAATAGCCTCAGCCCCAATCATAGCTGTAAACTGATCTTCTCCAAACTCATCAATAGCAAGCATATACTCTTCTTCAGAAAGAAGCTGATGGAGCTTAAGGGATGTCAATCCTGGTTCCGTTATAATATAATTCTCAAAATAGAGAACCCGCTCAATATCCTTCAAAGTTAAATCTAAAAGTGTAGAAATGCGACCTGGCAACGATTTAAGGAACCAAATATGCGCAACAGGTGCCGCAAGCTCAATATGCCCCATACGCTCGCGACGCACGCGTGAAAGAGTTACCTCTACACCACACTTCTCACAGATAATACCCTTATATTTCATGCGTTTATATTTACCGCATAGACATTCATAGTCCTTAATAGGACCAAAGATACGCGCGCAAAAAAGACCATCACGCTCTGGCTTAAAAGTTCTGTAATTAATAGTCTCAGGCTTCTTGATCTCACCGTACGACCAAGACAAAATCTTCTCAGGGCTCGCAATGGAAATACGAATAGAGTCAAATGTCTGCGCTGGCGCCTGAGGATTGAAAAGATTCATGACCTCGTGGTTCATGCCGTTCTCCTTCAAAGATTCTTAGAACCCATTATTATCTCTCATTAATTTTATCACAGAGCTCATTTAAAACTATTTCTACTTTTTAAACTGCCTGTGATACCTTAATAAAAATTTCTTATTTAACTTCTCAAGACAATCAGAGCGCACTTCCTCTCGTGCGCTCTCCTTAAATTACTATTCTGCTGTATCAGATAAGGCTCGTTGTGCAATAAGCTCACGCGCGTCATCAAGTTCCACATTAAGAGCGAGTGAGCGCATTTCTTTTACTAACACATTAAAGCTTTCCGGTATACCCGCCTCAAATGTATCATCACCGCGCACGATAGCCTCATAGACTTTCGTTCGACCAGCCACATCATCCGATTTTACAGTCAACATCTCCTGCAAAGTGTATGCAGCACCATAAGCTTCAAGTGCCCAGACCTCCATCTCACCAAAACGCTGACCACCAAATTGTGCTTTACCACCTAATGGCTGCTGAGTAACAAGCGAATATGGTCCAATCGAGCGCGCATGAATCTTATCATCAACAAGGTGATGCAATTTCAACATGTAAATATATCCAACTGTCACGGGACGATCAAAAGGCTCTCCAGTACGACCATCATAAAGGGTAACCTGACCTGAGCTATCTAGTCCTGCATCTTCCAGCATCATGTTGATATCAGATTCATGCGCTCCATCAAAAACAGGCGTTGCAATTGAAACACCCTTCTTCATCTGCAGAGCCAATTTGTAAAGGCTTTCATTATCATACTGACGGACTGGTTCATTATGATTATTATCAGGCATCAGATTTTCGATACGCTGACGCAAAGGAAGTATATCCCCAGTCTCTTGATATAACTCGATCAAGTCGCCAATCTTCTTGCCCATACCAGCACACGCCCAACCAAGATGTGTCTCAAGAATTTGTCCAACATTCATACGACTAGGCACACCAAGCGGATTTAAGACGATATCAGCATGGGTTCCATCTTCAAGAAACGGCATATCTTCTACGGGAAGAATACGTGATACAACCCCCTTATTACCATGACGTCCCGCCATTTTGTCACCCGGTTGGATTTTGCGTTTTACAGCAACAAAAACCTTTACCATTTTCATGACACCAGGAGGCATTTCATCGCCTCTTTGGACCTTCTCAACTTTATCCATAAAGCGACGTTGTAATGCCTCTTTTGATTCATCATATTGCTTACGCAAAGCCTCAATTTCATTCTGAAGCTTTTCATCCTCAACAGCAAAGTGCCACCATTGCGAACGTGGATAGTGAGCCATCACCGTAGTATCAAGCTTCTTACTGCCTGAAAAACCTTTGGGACCTTCTACAGCAACTTTACCTGTCAACATATCAGAAAGACGTGCATAAACATTGCGATCAAGAATCGACTGTTCATCATCACGATCTTTAGCTAAACGCTCAATTTCCTCACGTTCAATTGCCATTGCACGTTCATCTTTTTCCACACCATGGCGGTTAAAAACACGAACTTCAACAACAGTTCCAAAAGTTCCAGGAGGCATTCGCATAGAAGTGTCACGAACATCTGAAGCTTTTTCCCCAAAAATGGCACGCAAAAGCTTCTCTTCTGGCGTCATAGGACTTTCACCCTTTGGCGTAATTTTGCCAACCAAAATATCACCAGGCTGAACTTCAGCACCAATATAGATAATACCAGCTTCATCAAGATTCCTTAACGCTTCTTCTGCAACATTAGGAATATCGCGCGTTATTTCTTCAGGCCCAAGTTTTGTATCACGTGCTGCAACTTCAAATTCTTCAATGTGAATCGAAGTAAAAACATCATCAGCAACAATGCGTTCAGATAACAAAATGGAATCTTCATAGTTGTAGCCATTCCAAGGCATAAATGCCACAAGAACATTTCGTCCAAGAGCTAAATCACCAAGGTCCGTAGAAGGACCATCTGCAATAATATCACCCTTCTCTATCCGATCCCCTACATGCACGAGAGGACGCTGATTAATACAGGTAGACTGATTGGAACGCTGAAATTTCTGCAAACGATAAATATCAACACCAGATTTTGACGGATCCAAGTCTTCTGTCGCACGGATCACAATACGCGTTGCATCGACTTGATCAACAATACCAGAACGCTTTGCACTAACGGCTGCCCCCGAATCGCGGGCAACAACGGATTCCATTCCTGTACCAACAAATGGCGCTTCAGCACGTACAAGTGGAACTGCCTGACGTTGCATGTTTGATCCCATCAATGCACGATTCGCATCATCATTTTCCAAAAATGGAATAAGAGCTGCTGCTACTGAAACCAACTGCTTTGGCGAAACATCCATCAAATCCACGTGATCACGCGGCGCCATCAAAACTTCACCGGCATGACGACAAACAACAAACTCTTCTGTAAAGCGCCCTTCAGCATCCAATGAAGAATTAGCTTGGGCCACATAATGCTTTGATTCCTCCATCGCAGACAGATAAATAACTTCTGTTGTCACTTTACCATCAATAATTTTGCGATAGGGACTTTCAATAAAACCATATTTATTAACCCGTGCGAATGTTGCTAAGGAGTTAATCAAACCAATATTGGGACCTTCCGGCGTTTCAATCGGACAAATGCGACCATAATGCGTAGGATGCACGTCACGCACTTCAAAACCTGCACGTTCACGGGTTAAGCCTCCTGGGCCAAGCGCAGAAAGACGGCGCTTGTGCGTAATTTCTGACAATGGATTGGTTTGATCCATAAACTGTGACAATTGCGAAGATCCAAAAAACTCGCGAACCGCTGCAGCCGCAGGCTTTGCATTGATCAAATCCTGTGGCATGACTGTATCAATTTCAACGGATGACATACGCTCTTTTATCGCACGTTCCATACGGAGCAAACCAATGCGATACTGATTTTCCATCAACTCCCCAACTGAACGAACGCGACGATTGCCAAGGTTATCAATATCATCAATTTCACCACGACCATCACGCAATTCAACCAACATCTTAACAACAGCAAGAATATCTTCTTGACGCAAAATGCGAACCGTATCTGGACAATCAAGATCCATACGTAAATTCATCTTAACACGCCCTACAGCAGAAAGATCATAACGCTCTGGATCAAAAAACAATGAATGGAACATAGCTTCTGCTGTATCCATTGTCGGCGGCTCACCGGGACGCATAACCCGATAAATATCAAATAATGCATCTTGCCGGCTTTCATTTTTATCTACTTTTAAAGTATTACGGATATATGCACCAATATTCATATGATCAATATCAAGGATATTAATTTGATCTGCGTTAACATCAAACAAAACCTTCAATATTTTTTCATCAATTTCATCACCAGCTTCAAGATAAATCTCACCTGTCTGATAATTAACTATATCTTCCGCAAGATAACATCCTAATAAATCGTCCTCACTAACTTTAACTGCTTTGAGACCTTTCTCGGCTAAAGATTTTGCAGCACGAAGCGTTAACTTTTTACCAGCCTCAGAAACAACTTCACCACTGTCTGCATCTACAAGGTCAGAAACAAGCTTCATGCCTTTAAAGCGTTCAATAGAATAAGGGATGCGCCATCCGTCTCCATCTCGCTCATAACTAACTTTATTATAAAAGGTCGACAAAATATCTGATGCATCCATCCCCAATGCCATCAAAAGACTCGTAACGGGAATCTTGCGTCGCCGATCAATACGAGCATAAATGATGTCCTTCGCATCAAATTCAATATCAAGCCAAGAACCACGATAAGGAATAACACGAGCAGCAAAAAGAAATTTCCCCGATGAATGCGACTTTCCTTTGTCATGATCAAAAAAGACACCAGGAGAGCGATGCATCTGTGAAACAATAACACGCTCCGTACCATTAACGATAAAAGTGCCATTCGTCGTCATTAAAGGCATATCGCCCATATAAACGCCTTGCTCTTTAATATCTTTGATATCTTTTGATCCAGTATCCTCATCAATATCAAAAACAATTAAACGTAATATCACCTTTAATGGCGCAGCATACGTCAAATCACGCTGGCGGCATTCTTCAACATCAAATTTTGGTAAATCAAATTCATAACCAACAAACTCAAGCATAGCTGTACCGGAAAAGTCCGAAATAGGAAATACCGATTTAAAAACAGCCTGCAAACCTTCATCTGGTCGCCCACCTTCCGGTTCCTCAATCATGAGAAACTGATCGTATGACGCTTTTTGAACCTCAATAAGATTTGGCATCTCTGCCACCTCAGGAATCTTACCGAAAAATTTGCGTACGCGCTTACGACCATTGAATTGAGACATCATCGCTAGGGTCTGAGCCATCGTCGCTCCTTGATTTTTACTCTCCAAGGTAGACTAAACCTTGAAAGCTTTATGTCATTAACCTGCACATGCAGAACAGTTCATCTGATACCCGATAATGGATACCACCCATTCGCTCCTTTAACACAAACCATTTACTCCTTGGCTCTATGATAAAGGAACTAGAAGCAAAACCTATACCCATTACAACCATTCGACCGCTGGGAAAAGGCTTCATTAATTATCTTCCTCCTTTTCAAGAGAAAGGAAATCGGCGAACATAAAAGCCCGCCGATAAAATAAAACTTATTTAAGTTCAACTTTAGCACCAGCAGCTTCAAGTTGAGACTTAATTTTCTCTGCTTCATCTTTAGAAGCACCCTCTTTAATAGGTTTAGGTGCTCCTTCAACAAGATCTTTAGCTTCCTTAAGACCAAGACCTGTAAGAGCTCGAACTTCCTTAATGACATTAATTTTTTGTGCACCACCCTCAACAAGAATAACATCAAATTCTGTCTTTTCTTCAGCAGCTGGAGCAGCGGCACCAGCAACAGCAGCAACAGCCACAGGAGCAGCAGCCGAAACGCCCCATTTTTCTTCGAGCAACTTAGAAAGCTCCGCAGCCTCTAAAAGAGTTAGATTAGAAAGGTCTTCTACGATCTTCGCTAGATCAGCCATTTTTACATTCCTTTAATTAAAAGATTTGAACCATTGTTAAAACTTATTCAAAAAAACAGAAAAGCATCAAAACTCTTCCATAAATATGAATACAAAACAGCCTTAAGCCGCCTTATCCTCCTGAGCATATGCTCCAATGACACGAGCAACCTGACCAGCAGGTGCATTAATAACCTGTGCGATACGGGTTGCAGGAGTAGAAATCATACCCACAAGCTTTGCTCGCAACTCGTTTAGTGAAGGCAATGCAGCCAACGACTTCACAGCATCTACACTCAAACTTGTTGCACCCATTGAACCACCAAGGATAACAAATTTGTCATTGTTTTTCGCAAAATCAACAGCAACTTTCGGTGCTGTAATCGGATCTTCTGAATAAGCAATAAGGGTTTGCCCAACAAACAAATCCATTATCGATTCAGATTCCGTGCCCTGAAGAGCGATTTTAGCAAGACGGTTTTTGGCGACTTTAACGGCACCGCCAGCTTCACCCATTTTCGAACGAAGATCGTTCATCTGTGAAACTGTCAGACCGGAATAATGCGCAACAACAACAGAACCAGACTTTTGAAAAGCCTCGTTAAGCCATGTAACAAATTCGCGTTTTTCCGCTCTATTCACTGTCTCTCTCCATTTAACAGATTTTCTAAAAAAAACCTGTTGGTTACCTTTGATAACATAAAATACCCTATGCTATCGATGAGGATCCTGTCCCCTTTTTCACGCAAAACGTTCAAAGGCAACCCTGGCTCAAACCCTTTAAGTCCTTTAACTTTCAGTTTTTACCCCAGTCTCATGTGGGTTTTTTCGATTAAGATACTTCAAATAGCATCACCCACAATCTCGGACAGGATATTCCGGAATTTCTTCCGGTATACCCTAAGCTCGTCAAAGCTTAGATAGCTCAATGCCGATAATAATCGACATTTTAAACATAATCTCGTTATTCACATACCCCAAAACAAAATTATAAATCTGTTTAAACTTGCTCAGAACGAACAGTTGCAGGATCAACTTTAATTCCAATCCCCATAGTCGACGAAACTGCAACGCGCTTAACATATTCACCTTTTGCACCTTGCGGCTTGGCTTTAATAACAGCACTAGCAAAAGCTTTAATATTTTCCACTATCTTTTCAACACCAAAAGAAGCTTTCCCTATACCAGCATGCACAATACCAGCTTTTTCAACGCGAAACTCAACAGCACCACCTTTAGAAGCCTTAACAGCACTAGCAACATCAAGTGTTACAGTACCAACCTTCGGATTTGGCATCAAACTGCGTGGACCAAGAATCTTACCAAGACGACCAACAAGAGGCATCATATCAGGCGTTGCAATACAACGATCAAAATCAATCACACCACCGTTAATACGCTCAAATAAATCTTCAGCTCCTACAATATCAGCACCAGCAGCCTTAGCCTCCTCAGCCTTATCGCCACGTGCAAAAACGGCAACACGAGTCTTTCGCCCCGTCCCATTAGGCAGATGCGCAACACCACGAACCATTTGATCAGCATGACGAGGATCAACACCCAAATTCATTGAAATCTCTATTGTTTCATCAAATTTAGCAACTGCACGCTCTTTAACCATCGAAACCGCATCTTTTAAAGCGTAAAGCTCATTAAAATTAATATCTTTGCGGATATTTTTTATTCTCTTTGCTACTTTTGCCATAACATTAGCCCACCACTTCCAAGCCCATAGAGCGAGCAGAACCTTCAACCATACGCATCGCCGACTCAATGTCATTTGCGTTAAGATCCTTCATCTTTGCTTGTGCAATTGAACGAATCTTATCACGAGAAATACTCCCTACAGATAATTTACCAGGTTCTTTTGAACCAGATTTTAAATTTGCTTCCTTCTTCAAGAAAAACGAGACAGGAGGTGTCTTCAAAGAAAATGTGAAAGACTTATCTTGGTAATAAGTGATAACAACTGGAATCGGCGCACCCTTTTCCATTTCCTGCGTAGCTGCATTAAATGCCTTACAGAATTCCATAATATTAATACCGCGCTGACCAAGAGCAGGACCAATTGGTGGAGACGGTGTAGCCGCTCCTGCAGGAACTTGCAACTTGAGCTGCCCTATACTTTTTTTTGCCATAACAATCTGCCTTCAATTTAACTGGTATACCGACAACTCACTTGTCTTCTACCCTCTGCAGTTAAGTGGTCCGGATCATCAAGCCGACAAAAGCTACAAATCACCTCCCACAAGTTACTCACAGTGATTAACATCACTCTAAGTTCATCAGAGTTTTTCAACCTGACCAAACTCTAAATCAACAGGCGTTGGACGCCCAAAAATCAACACCTCCACCTTAAGACGAGAACGCTCTTCTTCAACCTCTTGAACGATCCCATTAAATGAAACAAAAGGCCCATCGGCAACACGAACTTGCTCCCCAACCTCAAACAATACAGAAGACTTTGGAGACTCAACACCCTCCTGAACTTGTTTCAGAATTTGCTCAACCTCTCGATCAGAAATTGGAATGGGACGCGCATCTGATCCCAAAAAACCTGTTACCTTAGGAGTATTTTTAATGAGATGATAAACCTCATCTGTTAACTCAGCACAAACAAGAACATAACCAGGAAAAAACTTCCGCTCAGCATCAACCTTGCGCCCACGACGAACCTCTACAACACGCTCTGTAGGAACAAAAATCTTCTCAAACAGATGATCAAGCCCTTTTTGCTTCGCTTCCTTGTCGATAGCTTCTGCTACCTTTTTTTCAAAATTCGAATATGCTTGAACAATATACCAACGAGCAGCCACAGTCACACTTCCTTGCACTCTCAACTAAAAAGATATTTTAGAAGATCAATACCACGCCAAACACTAAAATGCATAAACTGATCCACAATAAAAAAGAAAACTGAGGCAAACGCAGTCACCAACAAAACCATAACAGTAGAAATGACAGTCTCACGACGCGTAGGCCATTTTACCTTAACTGTTTCTGCATACACTTGTTTTAAAAACGTTATTGGATTGGTTTTAGATGCCATCAGTCACACTATATTCTTTCTATATTCTTTTTAGCCTTATTGTGTCTTATACAATAAAATAAATACGATCAAAATGCGAAAAGCCAATCTTCAGCCTTATGCAACTTCCTCATTCTCTACTCAATACAGATTCACAAACAAAAAAACAAGCCCCGTAGAAAAAAAAGCAAAGAAGGCAGTTTAAAATCCACCTCCTCAAAGCTAAAATATTATTCTCTTTTGGCAGGGGCAGCAGGACTTGAACCCGCGACCTGCGGTTTTGGAGACCGCCGCTCTACCAACTGAGCTATACCCCTAACTTTTAACGCCGCTTAACAACCTCTTAATAACAGAGGCGTTTC